>NZ_CEYIHJ010000047.1:703-4101 GCF_982836095.1 Kosmotoga sp. | reverse complement strand
ACTTTTCATCGATAGGAGAAGAGGAAAGTACTGGAACAAATGGCACGATCTCATGTTAAAGAGTTTTATGGTCAAGCTGAAAGAGAGAGGCTATAAAGTCATCATTTCTCCTTCTTCTGGCGAAGAAACTATCAGTAATGACACTGATGGGTTTCATCTACTCAAAAGTGGCCTCGCTGATGGTGCAATCATGTTTGATGTCATATCTAAAGATTGTCGGGTGAGCTATCTTAGGACAAATAACATTCCTTTTGTTATCATAGGCAAAGACAAGGATTTCAACGATACGACTTTTGTCGATCTCGATAATTACCTTGTTGGTTACATTGGTGCAGAATATATCATAAAAAAGGGATACAAAAATATAGCCTTGTTTCTCGGCCCAAAGGTATTTAACGTAAATCGCGAAAGGGCTCAAGGTTTTGAAGATGCTTGTAAAAAATACGACGTAACTCATAGCGTTTATTACGAACTATCCACTATCAAAGAAGTGTATAATATGACTCATATACTTCTCGACCGGAGAGTTGTAGATGCATTCTTTATTTCTGGCGATGACAAAGCACTTGGTGCTTACAGGGCTATCCGCGAAAAAGGCTTAAAAATCCCAGAGGATGTTGCCGTTTTGGGGATTGATAATCTTCCTTCAAGTGAATATATGTATCCACCTTTGACTTCAATCGACCAGAACGTAGAAAAATTTTCCGACCGAGCTGTTAATCTTTTGATAGAAATGATGCATTCAAAGAAGAAATCCCCACAAAGGATCATTTTGACTCCTAAAATCGTGGAAAGACAATCTGTATGAAAGGATGTTGTCCGTGGAATTATTAAAAGAAGTATATTTTGATAAAGCGCCATTAAAATATCAAGACTACCTGAATTATCTTATAGATGAAAAGGAATCCACACTAAATTTTTTGCAAGGCTCGACACACTGGCCTGTAATTCCCAATCTAACAAAAAAGGTTAACAACGAAGGAAATTACATTCCTTTTAAAGGAGACACTATTGTATTTCCCGTGAAGCAGCAGGAAATATTTGTGAGAATACAGGAAAAGGTTTATCAGAAAGCCAATCAATCCTTAGCAAATCCATTGAAACCCGAATACTTTCATATTACTCTACACGACCTTAACAATGAAATTGATATTGAAGAAAAAGACAAGTTAGACAAGATGATAGAACAATCCAGTCTATTGTGCCAGGACATTCTTAAGGAGCTTGCCATATATCTCAACAAACACCCGGGCCAAAGTAGAATAGCTTTGAAATCAATTGGTTTTATGGGACCACCCATCGGGATTGCTGTACTGTTCATTCCCTCAACAGAAAAGGATTACAAGATTTTGATGAATCTTTTTGAATTGTTCCAAAAAATTGTGAAATTGAGCAAACCGGTGAAACCCCATCTCAGCCTTGGTTACTTTCTCCCCGAAGAACCAGAGAGCAAAAAGAAGCTCGACCTCTTAAAGGTACTCAACGAAAATCCGAATATTGAACTTGAATTAGACCTTTGGGAACTCAGTTACCAGAAATTCACAGATATGAATACCTATATAACAGAATTCCAGACAAAAGAGTTTAAGTGAACTTTTGTGCAAATTAGACGTCAAAATATATGAATTACCCCCTTGAAATAAATTGCCACAAGATTAAAGGGCACAGAAATGGTGCCCTTTTTTTACTGCGCTTCATTGATTATCCGCTCGATTGTGTTGATCTCATCTATAACGGCGTTCAAGGCGTCTAAAGTATTTGTAAGACTCAGTCCTTTTTTCTTGCAAGCATCTTTTAATGTATCCATCTTTGCACAACAAACATCAAAACCCAGTTTTCCAACTTTTTCGTATAATCTTGTGTGAAGCTTCATTATATCATTTAAAGTCATATCCTCAGTTATTATAGGTAACATTTAAATCCCTCCTTTTATTTAGAAGAATCAGAGAATCACATAACACTACACCCAACAAACAAAAAAATCTCAATTCAATCATAATAATTTTTAAATAAGTATATTTTCTTAAAGAAAGTATACTTATTTTTTTATGTCTTTTTTGTGCATACGAATATTCTGACAACATCGAAAACAAGATGGATTTCTTTCTCTATTTCAAAGCCTGCCTGTAAAATGTTCCTTTTAGTATCACGAACTGTGCTTGTGCCAAAAAGCGGTTTGGTGATGACGTTTGCCAAATACAGGAAAGTGTTAATGAAACCGTTTTGGCTTCTCATATGTTCCAAAAAAATGGCTTTCCCTTCTTTTTTCAACACTCGCTTTGCTTCTTTTAAGCCCTTAACTGGATCAGGAACTGTACAGAAGACAAAGGTAGAAACTACTGCATCAAAAGTGTTAGACTCAAAAGTCATATTCTGAGCATCCATTTCCAACAAAGTAAGTTTTGATCCCTGAAATGCTTTCTGCCTTTTCTTGGCAAATTTCAGCATACCAATACTAAAGTCTATACCAGTTACTTCAACGCTAGATGGATAATAAGAAATGTTCTTCCCTGTTCCAATCCCAATCTCCAGAACTTTTCCATTGCACGGAAGCTCTTTCATGAGTATCATTCTATATCTGGAAAACGCACTATTTTCCATAACAGTTTCCAAAAAATCGTAAATACAAGAAACCCTATTATACTTCTCTTTTGCTCCCATTTGGACTCTTAAGCCTTCAAAAGCCGGGCATTGATGGCAACTATCACAGTGCTTAAGCTCATCAAGACGGCTCCTATTGCGGGGCTCAAAAGAATCCCGAAGGAATAAAGCACACCCGCAGCCAAAGGAATCGCTATCACGTTGTATCCTGTTGCCCAGACCAAGTTCTGCATCATTTTTCTGTAAGTTGCCTTTGAAAGCGTTATTGTTTCTACAACGTCTTCTGGATTATCTTTGGATAGTACTATGTCTGCACTTTCAATTGCAACTTGTGTTCCAGCTCCAATGGCAATGCCCGCATGAGCTTCGACTAACGCTGGAGCATCATTGATTCCATCTCCTACCATTACAACAGTGTTTTCAGTAGCTAGTTCCTTAACTTTTAAAGCTTTTTCATGTGGAAGAACTTCAGCAAAATAGCCATCCATTTCAAGCTTTTTGGCAACTGCTTTGGCTACGATGTCGCTATCTCCGGTTAACATATATGCCTTTATTCCCAACGCATGGAGTCTGTTAACAGCTCTTTTGGATTCGGACCGTATTTTATCTCCCAGAGCAATCGCACCTATGACAGTATTCTCGTTAATAAGGAAAACCACGGTTTTTTCGCTATTTAACAAGCTCATGACTCTCTTGTCGTCGAATCCAATGTTTAATTCAAAGAGGTGGTTAGGACTCACAATCAAATATTCTAAAGCTCCTATATTTCCTAATCTACAAAAGTAGAAATCTCACAC
>NZ_CEYIHJ010000047.1:0-693 GCF_982836095.1 Kosmotoga sp. | reverse complement strand
CTGTAAAGTCATCGACTTTTTCGAAGCTAATTCCTTTGCTTTTTCCATAACCAACGATGGCACGAGCAATTGGATGTTCCGAATTTGCTTCGAGGGATGCGGCAAGTTTTATTACTTCGAATTCTGAGAGAGTTGAAAGGCTTATAACATCTGTGACTTCAAAAGCTCCTTCAGTCAAGGTACCGGTTTTATCGAAAACAACAACATCTACATCTTTTATCCGTTCAAAAGCTTTTCTGTCTCTAATTAATATTCCCTTTTTCGCCGAAGCAGATGTTGACGTTGCCACGACAAGCGGTACTGCAAGCCCAAGAGCGTGAGGACAGGTTATTACCATCACGGTAACCATTCTCTCAAGAGCAAAAAGCAATGATTTCCCAAGTGCTAACCAGATTCCCAGCGTCGAAAAACCTATAGTAATTGCGATTATTGTCAGCCAAAATGCAGCTTTGTTCGCAAGATCTTGGGTTTTCGACCTTGTTGTTTGAGCTTGTTTTACGAGTTTAACGATTTGCATCAAATATGTATCTTCGCCAGTGCTTTTAACTTCAACCTTTAATGCTCCACCATGGTTTACAGACCCGCCAATAACTTCATCTCCTGGCTTTTTATAAACTGGTTTGGATTCTCCAGTAAGCATGGATTCGTCTACACTGCTTGAGCCCTCAATAACCACTCCATCTGAGGGTATCT
>NZ_CEYIHJ010000046.1:10772-11680 GCF_982836095.1 Kosmotoga sp. | reverse complement strand
CCTGTAATGCTGCTTTTGCGATATCTTCTGGAGATTGTCTGAGACCCGTATAAATTACCTCCATGCCAGCATCTCTAAGAGCCATGGCAACAACCTTCGCACCGCGATCATGGCCGTCAAGACCGGGCTTTGCAATCAGAACCTTTATCTTCTTCCCCATTTCACTCACTCCCTTTTATAGGATAACGGCTTCTGTATATTCCCCAAAAACTTCCCTTAAGACATTGGAAATTTCTCCTATGGTAGCATATGCCTTTACGGCTTCTATGATATAGGGCATGAGGTTTTCTTTGTTGTCTAAAGCTACTTTTTTGAGCTGTTCCAGACTCTTGTGGACTTTCTCGTTATTTCTGTCTTTTTTGAGCTTTTTCAATCGGCTCTTTTGTTTTTCTTCCAATTCCGGATCGATTTTCAAAATTTTCATTGGTTTGTCCTCTTTCGAGGTGAATTTGTTAACGCCAACGATTACTTGCTCCCCCTTTTCTATCTCAAGTTGGGCTTTATACGCAGAATTAAGTATTTCTTTCTGAATATATCCATCTTCTATTGCTCGAACCATGCCTCCTAGCTCATCGATCTTCTTTAAATATTCAGTGGCATCCTTTTCTACTTCGTTGGTTAAGTATTCTACAAAATAAGAACCGCCAAGTGCATCCACGACATCTGCTACACCTGTTTCGTGAGCTATGATCTGCTGGGTTCTCAAAGCGATTGTAACCGACTCTTCAGTTGGCAAACCCAGGGCCTCATCGAAGGAATTTGTATGCAGTGATTGCGTACCACCAAGCACAGCAGCAAGTGCTTGAAAAGCTACTCTTATAATGTTATTCATCGGCTGCTGAGCGGTAAGAGTAGATCCGCCAGTCTGTGTGTGGAACCTCAATTTAAGAGCTTTGCTGTCAGTTACT
>NZ_CEYIHJ010000046.1:5866-10762 GCF_982836095.1 Kosmotoga sp. | reverse complement strand
ACGGCATTTGCTCCCGCCTCTCTTATATGATAACCACTTATGCTTATGGTATTGAATTCAGGTAGGTTCTTGGAACAATATTCAAATATATTGGTTATGATTCGCATGGAAGGATCAGGCGGAAAAATATATGTTCCCCTGGCAATGTATTCTTTGAGGATATCGTTTTGAATCGTTCCCTTTAGTTTTTCAGGTGGAACTCCTTGCTTTTCAGCAACGGCAATGTACATAGCCAAAAGTATAGCGGCTGTTGAATTAATGGTCATAGAGGTGCTTACTTTGTCCAAAGGGATTTCGTCAAAAAGAATTTCCATGTCTTTCAAAGAATCGATTGCAACACCAACTTTTCCCACTTCCCCTTCTGCCATAGGGTCATCTGAGTCGTAACCGATTTGAGTCGGCAAATCAAAAGCTATTGACAATCCTGTCTGTCCCTGCGACAGGAGATATCTGTATCGCTTATTGGATTCTTCCGCTGTTCCAAATCCGGCGTATTGCCTCATGGTCCAAAAACGCCCACGATACATGGTAGGCTGAACCCCTCTAGTAAAAGGATATTCACCCGGGAAACCCAACTGGTTGATATAATCAAATCCGGAAATGTCTAAAGGCGTGTAAACTTGCTTAATCTCGGTACCCGAAGATGCTTCAAAACGTTTTTTTCGCTCTGGAAAGCGTTTTAGAACAGGGTTCAACACTCTTTCTTTCCATCTTGCTTCTGAGGACTTCAGACTTTCCATTAACTCCTTCTCTCCCATTTTCATCCCTCCTAACGCATCCTGTTACAAACCTAAATCATAAATGGGTTTTAGTCAACGGGCTGGCGAAACTATTATCATGGAATATTACAATTTTACGCCAACTCTTCTTTGATTTTCCCTCGTATCGACTGTTTATTGGAAACTATCAGTCAGTCTGTTAAAATTTTTCTGAACGGGAAAGATTTATAGCCTGTCATAATATAGAATAGAAATGGTTGGAGGTGGTTCTATTGAAAAGGGGTATTGTATTTTTTCTGTTTTTTTTGGTAGCTATTACTACTTTAGCTTCAGTTGAAGAGCTTGCTGCAAAAATTCCTTCCTCAGCTTTGAATGTTCTTCTAATTGAAGACCTCAAAGGTAACTATGAAAAGCTGAAGGGAACAACTCTCGGTGATGTGCTCATAAACCAGCTGGCACTTGATCAGATTGCAGCACAGTATATCGAAATGGCTGCTTACAACAACGGTCAGGATCCCCAAACTATTTACAGTGCTTTTTCGGCCGATCTCGCCGTGGCTACTTGGAATACGGAATCGGGTGCAAAAAACATCGTGATTCTTGGTCCTATTGACAAAGCCGAAAATGCAAAGAAAGCAATTGAAAGTGTTCTTCCCCAATTTCTTCCTGAAAATTTCAGTTTGAAAATCGTCACCGATGGAAAATATCTTTACGTAGGCGATGTAGATGCGTACTCCACCGTGAAAAAAGGTTATCAGGTTTCTAATATCATCAGCGATTTTCCAAATGGATTCATGTATCTGGTAGGTGGCGATGAGGAATTTGACCAAAAGGCTGTTCTTTACTTCGAGGATGGTTTCTTGAAAGGTGAAGGTACATTATCAGCTAAAACGCCTGAGTCTGCCGAAAAGCTCCGCTCTCTTTTTGGAAGCGCTTCCGTTAAAGAGCTGGAGGCTAATCCAAGATTTTCTTTCGCAGCACTATCTTTAAAAACACGTTCCATAGCTGACGCAGAGGGCATATTGAGCGATCGGTTCAATCTTTCTCTTACTACAAGCACTATTCCAGCACTATCTAAAGACTTTTTCGACAAAATTTCCAGCAAACTCACAGGCGAGCTTCTCGTTGATGTCGAGCTCGATGTAGATGCACTTTTGAATAGCTTTATGAGTATGCAAATGGGTGATGACACTACTGATGAGAGCGAGACTGCACCTGCGCCTCTCCCTCTGAAACTGATTAGCAAAATAGGGTTTAATGGGAGTTATGATGAGCTTCTCTCTCTGATGAAAGAAGCAGATATCGCATATACGGTTGAAGAAGATACCGTAAAAACCGAGCAAGACCTATATATATGGGTTGACAATGGATATATCATTTCCAGTTTAGCTAATAAAGTTGAAACAGATAGCTGGCTTCAACAAATGACTCCCCTAAAAGATAATGCCCTGTTTGCACAGTTTTCCAAAGAGGTTCCTGTTGACCATTCTTTCTCCCTCTTTATAAATGCCGGTACCGTTCTGGGTGCAATGATGGGTTCAGAAGTAGAAAGTGGAATTGCGTTTTTTTCATGGTATTCATATGACGACAATGCATTAAAGGGGAAATTCATAATGAAATGAAAAAAGCCCCGGAAGCTTTAGCGGAGCGTCGGGGCAATGAACGTCTCGCAACAAAATTATACCATCTTAAAGGTTAGATAGTCAAGTGTATACTAATAAAAAGAGTCACCCTTTACGGATGACTCTTTTGCTTGTTACGAGATCAGAATGACCATTTAGTACCACTAGGGGTGTCCATCAGCTTTATGCCAAGGCTCATTAACCTATCTCTTATTTCGTCTGATTTTTTGTAGTTCTTTTCCTTCCTAAACTGATCTCTGAGATCTATGAGTATTTTCACAAGACCATCAATATCAAAGTGTCCGCTTTCTGGAAAGTCAAATATTCCCAATACTGGTCCAAACTCGTTTCTAACAAGATGAAAAGCTTCCAACCTTCGCAACTTCTCAGAAGCGTTGGCGACTTCGTTTATCATTTCAAAAATCAGCGCGAGTGCTTTCGGAGTGTTGAAATCGTCGTCGAGATATGTCTTAAACTCGGTTATTTTCTCGCTTACCCAGGGGGTTTTCTTGGCGAAAGGCTGTTTTTCTCCCAGGCTTTGTTCAAAGTCATCTAATATTTGATTTCCTCTTGTAACAGCTATCTTTGCTTCTTGGAGCAGATCTTCTGAATAATCAATTGGCGACCGATAGTGTTTTGAAAACACGAAATAACGTATGGCATCTTTTCCATATTTTTTCACAGCTTCTTTTATTGTTATAAAATTCCCCATCGATTTAGACATTTTTGAGCCAGCGAACCTCATCATGCCATTGTGCATCCAGTATCTAGCAAAGGGCTTTCCATATCTCGCCTCCGACTGGGCCCTTTCGTTTTCATGATGGGGAAATATCAGGTCTGACCCTCCCGCATGGATATCAAAGGTCTTCCCAAGAATGCAGGTAGACATGACCGAACATTCAATATGCCAGCCAGGCCTTCCTTTCCCCCAGGGACTTTCCCAATAGGGTTCATTTTCCTTTGCGGCTTTCCACAGTGTAAAGTCTTCCGGTGCTCTTTTCTTTTCGCCAGGTTGTATTCTGGCTCCCGCAATGAGTTCTTCCAGCTTTCTTCCAGAAAGCCTGCCATAATCGTCAAAACTTGAAACGTCAAAATAAACATCACCCTCGGAAATGTAAGCGTAACCCTTTGCAATAAGATCTTCGATGAAGTCGATTATTTCATCAACATAATGTGTTGTTCTCGGGTGAAAATTGGCTGGCCTTATACCCAAAGCCATAGAATCCTTCCAGTACTGGATGATATAACGCTCGGCTATTTCCAGTGAATCCACACCCTCTTCATTGGCTTTGATAATGATTTTGTCGTCTATATCCGTGAAATTCTGGGCGAGTGTAACTTTGTAGCCGCAATATTCAAGATATCTCCTGAAAGCATCAAAAGTAATAGCTGGTCTACTGTTTCCAAGATGAACAAAGTTGTACACCGTGGGTCCACAGACATAAATTTTTACCTCGCCGGAATTTATTGGAATAAATTCTTCTTTTTTTCCCGTGAGGGTATTCGTTATTTTCAGCACAGATTGCCCACCGCCCTATCTATCCTATCTGTAACTTTATTTTTTCCAAGCAAAAAGAGAATCTCAACGAGTTCTGGCCCTTCATCCATACCCGTGAGGACCTTTCTGAAGGTCTGATAGAAGAGCTTCCTGTCTGGTTTGATCTCTTTTACCGCATTTTTAACAATATCTACAACTGCCTTATGGTCCCAAACATCGAGTTCTTCAAGATGCTCTCTGATTTTTTTCAAAACAAGTACTACCTGTTTCTCTTCTTCCGTTTTCACAGGCAATTCGATAATTTCAGGCCCTTTGAAATAGACTTCGAGTTTTTCTGGAATCTCTTCAATGGTTTCAACGCTTTTTCGCACAGAATCTACGGCTTTCCTAAGCCACTTTATATTTGCCTTAGCCTGTTCCTCTGTCATATAACCCTTTTCGACTATATAGGGAATTGCCAGCTCTGTAACTCTTTCCAGATTCACCTGGCGGATGTAAACGCCGTTCATCCAACGAGCTTTGGTGACATCAAAAACGGCAGGGCTTGAGTGAAGCCTCTCAATCGAGAACTCCCTGATCATCTCATCGATAGACATTATTTCCTTCCCTTCAGGGTGGGACCAGCCTAACAGGACGAGATAGTTTATAAAGGCTTCAGGAAGAAATCCCTTGTCACGGAATTCTTCCACAGAAGTTGCTCCGTGCCTTTTGCTGAGTTTTTTTCCATCAGGACCAAGTATCATTGACACATGTGCGAATTTTGGTGGTACAATTCCAAAAGCTTCATAAAGAGCCAGCTGCTTCAGTGTATTGGAAAGATGATCATCACCTCTGATCACATGAGTTATCTCCATTGATATGTCATCTATAACGACGGCAAAATTGTAAATTGGCAAACCGTTGGATCTCATAATGGCAAAATCGCCCAGCGAACCTTCTTTGAAAACAACTTCGCCTTTTACCAAATCTATAAAGGCATATTCCTTTCTCGGCATCTTAAAAAAGACAGCGGGAGTCAGACCTTTTTCTTTAAAAGCCCTACGCCTTTCTGGAGTAT
>NZ_CEYIHJ010000046.1:3473-5856 GCF_982836095.1 Kosmotoga sp. | reverse complement strand
TTGGTCACAAATCTATCCGCTTGAAAACCGGTACTCCTGTTCGAATTTTAGGAACATCTATTGATTTTTCTAAGATGGAAAAACAACCTGGAGATATTAACTACAGACCTTTTTCTTTAAAAACCCTACGCCTTTCTGGAGTATCGAACTCTTTGAACATCTCTTCAGTATAATGTGGTGCTTTCCCCATAGCCATTAGAGCATCATGTAGCTTTTTGATTTCTTCAGGGTATGCAAAAACTTCGTATGCTTTTCCTTCTTCTAACAATTGCTCAGCCATTTGTCTGTATGTGAATTTTCGTTCGCTTTGTCTATACGGGCCATAAGGACCGCCAATGTCCGGACCTTCATCCCATGAAATGCCCATCCATAGTAAAGATTCGATTAATTTTTCCTCGGATTCTTTCGTTGATCTTTCCATGTCTGTATCTTCTATCCTTAGAATGAATTTCCCGGCGGCATGTTGGGCATAAAGATAATTAAAAAGAGCCGTCCTGGCTCCTCCCACATGTAAATGTCCAGTTGGGCTTGGAGCAAATCTTACTCTAACCATTTCTTTCACCACCTGTCAGATATTTTTCAGCCATGAGTATTCCAGCAACGGTCTTTCCATCTAAAATTTTACCTGAAAGAACGTCTTCTACAATGCCCTTGAAAGAAAGCTCAATTTTCTCTACAAACTCTCCGGGGTCGGGTTCTGGTTCTCCATCGGGTACAACTTCGGCAAGAAAGACGTGGATTTTTTCATCTGAAAATCCTGGCGAAGTGTAAAGCTCTCCTAATTTCGTCAATTTCTGGGCATTGTAACCAGTTTCTTCTCTAAGCTCCCTGATAGCACAAAGTTCTGGCTCTTCATCTTTCTCCAGTTTTCCAGCAGGAATTTCCAGCAAAAATTGCCCAACAGGAAAGCGGAACTGTTTCACAAGTATTATCTTATCACCGAAAATCGGCACCACCGCAACAGCCCCCTGATGGCGTACAACCTCCCGATAACTTTCAGAACCATCAGAAAGCTCAACTTTGTGCTTTTCTACCTTTATGATACTGCCATTGAAAATCGTTTCACACCGTATTGATTTTTCAGCTTTCGATTCTTGGTTTTCCATTTTTTGTTATTCTCCTTTTAAATCGAATTGTAACGGCAGTAATTCAGATACACTGGTTTCCAATATTTCATTTTGTCCAACCAGAATAACCGCGAACTCTCCAAATTCGGTCATTACCTGACGGCAGGCACCACAAGGTGGTGTAGGGGACTCCTGCGATCCAGCAATCGCTATTGCCTTGAATTTTCTTTTTCCGTAGCTCACCGCAGAAAAAATAGCGCTGCGTTCAGCACATATGGTAAGACCCAAAGAAGCATTCTCAACATTTGCTCCCAGAAAAATCTCTCCATCTTCGGTTAACAAGGCTGCTCCAACGGCAAAGTTCGAATAAGGAGAGTATGAATTTTTTCTCGCTTCAAGGGCTTTTTCAATCAGCAGTTTTTTCTCTTTTTTGGTCAACATTCTTTTTCCTCCGTTCCACAGTGAGCTTTATTTTCTCAATGCGGTTCTTTCCGATGGCAATAATTTCAAAGTTGAAACCGTCTATGTGGATTATTTCCCCAACGTCAGGGAACCGTTCTAAAATTTCAAGTAAGTATCCACCGACAGTTTCAAACTCCGTCTCGGGAAATTTTATGTCAAGTTCCCTTTCAATATCGTTTATAGGTGTCATTCCATCTATTATATACGTACTTTCATCGATCTTTTCTATTGTTATCTCTTCGGATTCTACATCGTATTCATCCAATATTTCTCCCGTAAATTCCTCGAGGATATCTTCCATAGACACCAACCCTGCTGTGCCACCGTATTCATCCACTACAATGGCGAGATGGATTTTTTTCTGCTTGAACTCCTTCATGAGGTCATGAATCTTTTTAGTTTCCGGTATGAAAAAGGGAACACGCATGATTTCCTTTACAGGGATTGTGTCTAAAATTCTTTCGGGATCCTTTCTCTCTGCAATATAGCCGATGATATCTTTTGCATAACAAACACCGACAATGCGGTCTATATTTTCACGATATACTGGTATCCGTGAATAACCCTCTTCATGTACGAGGTTCAAAAGATCTCTAATCACTGCATCTTCCTCTATGCAGACAATTTCAACCCTTGGCGTCATTATTTCTTTGACAGAGGTGCCCTTCAACTCCAGGGACATTTTCATCATACGTCTCTCTTCAGGAAGCAATACCCCTTCTTCATGCCCTACATCGACAGCCGAGATGATTTCATCTTCGGTTATAAAAGGAGTTTCTCTAACCTTCTTTCCCCCTCTTAACACTATCAGCGCATTGGAAATATTCATAAGAATCCAGATAACAGGGGTGAGA
>NZ_CEYIHJ010000046.1:0-3459 GCF_982836095.1 Kosmotoga sp. | reverse complement strand
TAGGGGTTATTTCACCAAAGACAAGGATTAGAAATGTCATTACACCAGTTACTATCGCCGCTGCGGTGCTTTGAGCACCTTCTGGCAATACTCTCAACACCAGAAGCGTTGCCACGGAAGATGCAAGAATATTGACCAGGTTATTCATTATGAGAATTGCCGTAAGCATCTTATTGGGCTTTTCAAGCGATGCTTGAAGAATTTGTCGCATGGATTTGTCTTTCTCTTCTTTTAGGAGTTTCCTTAACCTCAACCTACTCACAGAAGTAAGAGCGGTTTCAGAACCGGAAAAAAGGCCAGAAAGGTAGATCAAAAGCACAAGAAACAGAAAGTTCAAGAACAACGAGAGAGGGTCACCAGTACTGGCTGGGTCTTCCACTGTAATTTAACACCTCCAGATCAATAGTCAATAGTGATATGTTTTTCCCAAAAGTATCGTTTCTGCTCTGTATAGTTGCTCTAAAAGCAACAGCACCGTCATTTCATGGGTAAAGGTCAGCTTTGACAAAGAGAGAAGCTCCCACTTGCTTCTCAGTATTTCACTTGAAAAACCATAGGGTCCACCTATAAGAAAAAACACCTTCTTAACACTTCTATTTTGCCATGTTTTCAGCTTTGATGCAAACTGAACAGAAGTTGGCATTTCTCCCCTCTCATCGAGAATCAAAATATGGGCATATTTTTCAGCTTCTAATATACTTAGGTATCGCTTTGCTTCTTCTTTCTTTATCTCTTCAATGTTGTTTCCCTTACCCAATGGCAAAGTCGTAATTTTAATCACAGCATAAGGGGAGAGCCACTTTAAGTAACGCTCCACACCTTTTTTGATGAAATCCGTTTTCAATTTACCGGTTACCACTATCTCAAAGATCACCAGCGATCACTTTTCCTTCTTTAATGGTGGCGGCAAAAGCTTCTCTGGAGAACATGTAAGGTAAATCAAGATAGCTCTCCAAATCGAGAAGCACAAGGTCGGCATCGTATCCTATCTCCAGCAACCCTTTCCTGTCAGCCACATCCAGCACGTGCGCACTGTTTGCAGTATAAGCGGTTATCGCTTCTTCTACCTTTAACCCATTGCGCGAAACAGCCAGATGAATTACAAGAAGGGGGTCATAGATGTTACAGGACCCGGGGTTGAAATCCGATCCCAATGCAACGATTCCATTATGACTGATCAAAAAATCTCCTCTGGCATATTTTTCTCTCAGAAAGAAGGAAGTTCCGGGCATTAATACTGCCGTAACATCACTGCTTGCAATAGCTCTAAGCGTTTCATCGTCGGCTGCAATCAAGTGGTCAGCTGAAACAGCTCCCAATTCTACGGCAAGCTTTCCCCCGCCAGAAGCAGCGAGTTCGTCAGCGTGTAATCTTATCCTGAATCCCCTTCTTTTTAATTCTTTCAGGAATCGTCTGCTTTCCTCCGGTTCAAACACCCCTTTTTCACAGAATATGTCAGCCGTATTTGTGTATTTTTTTACTTTATCAACAAAGCCAAGCAGGTATTCAAGATATTCACTTTTTTTGTGGTAACCATCTGGAAAAGCGTGTGCGCCCAAAAAGGTGGAAGCCACATCAATGGGTTGGGAAGCATTCAGCCGTTTCAGCACGCTGAGCTGTTTTAATTCTGATTCTTTGTCAAGGCCGTAACCACTTTTTCCCTCCACTGTGGTGATTCCATAATGTGCCATTTCTACAAGACTTTTCATGTTGTATCGAAAAAGCTCAGCTTCTGAAGCTTCTCTAACAGCTTTCACGGTTGAAAAAATGCCGCCACCATTTTCCATGATTTCCATATAACTTCTTCCTTCAAGACGCATGAGAAATTCAAAACTTCTATTACCTATAAAGGGGATATGAGTGTGACAATCAACAAATCCCGGTAGCGCAACAAGCCCATGCGCCTGAACTTCTCTTAATGCTGGCGGTCTTTCTGTTCCTATATAGGCGATTTTCCCATTCTTTATACCAATATTTGTTCCTTTTCTTACTTTGAGCTGCCCCATCTCGTTGCCTCTAACAGGGCCTTTGCGAATAGGGGAAACGACTTCTTTAAGACCCACAATAAGGGTATCGAGTTTCATTGTTCATCTGCCTCGCGTGAGATGGTATCAAGCAGTTTCTTTTCTATAACCAGATCAGGATCGTAGTTTTCGAGACGCAAGTAAAAATCTGCAACATCAAGAAGTGCTTTCATTGGGACCATACCAACAATTTCTGAGCCAACTATGGGAACTCCATATCTTTCAGCCTCGAGTTTGATAATTTCAAAAACTCTGTGCACAGGAGTCTTTTTGTAGTTCGTTAAATTCATGGAGACCTGTACTATGCCTCGCTCTTCCAGTTTGAAGCCCAAAGCTTTGACATATCTGAACCCACCACTAATATGTCTAACAGCTTTTGCGATTTTCTTTGCAATTTCAATGTTATCTGTACCGAGATTGACATTAAAGGCTATTAAAAATTCTCTGCAACCTACTGCAACAACACCTGCGGTGGGATGAACCTTTTCGGGTCCGAAGTCTGGTTTCCAATTGGGAAGCTTTATCTTCTCATGAAAACCCTCAAATTCCCCTTTCCTTATCCCTGAAAGGTTTTCTCGCTCCTTTGAGCTTGCAGAATATTCATAAAGGTAAACGGGTATCTCAAGCTCTTCTCCAATTTTCTTTCCTAGCTCTTTTGAAAGCTCCACACATTCTTCTTTTGTGATTCCCATGATAGGTACAAGGGGAATTACATCAACAGCACCCATTCTGGGGTGCTCACCCCGGTGTTTTCTAAGGTCAATTAACTCCTGGGCCTTTTTAGACATATTGAAAAGCGCTGTGACAACAGCATTGGGATCACCGGCTATGGTCACAACCGATCTATTGTGATCCGGGTCACTTGAATAATCGAGAACCCAGACTTTGTCAACTGCTCTGGCTTCGTCCACAATAGCTTCAACTACTTCCTGTTTTCTACCTTCGCTGAAATTGGGAACGGATTCAACGATCTTCATAGGGTAACCTCCTTTTATAATTCAAATAACGCTTTGATAGTGTAGGCGAAATTTTAAAAATTCTAAAGATAATGAATATTAATCTGGCTCATTTTCTACAAGATATCATCTTGATATTTTGATTATATCTCATTGGAGATTAATTTAGCCTCGATATTGCCAGCAAGTAATCTATATGTCATCCCAAGTTGGGCTGCAAATATCATAACAGAACTTCCCCCATAACTGACAAAGGGAAGCGGAATGCCAGTAACAGGCATTAATCCCAGGTTCATCCCGATGTTTTCAGTTATATGCATGAAAAAAGTAATCATGATTCCAGCGGAAACGAGATATGAAAACATGTCCGGGGCTCTTTTTGTGGCTTTCCATATATTGAGCATTAACAAGCTGTAAAGCATGAGCAATGTGAGTGTACCCACAAATCCCAATTCCTCGCCAATAACAGAGAAAATGAA
>NZ_CEYIHJ010000045.1:0-12011 GCF_982836095.1 Kosmotoga sp. | reverse complement strand
CATGTTGTTCTTTACCTGGCTTCAACTTCGAGTTTCAAAATCCGAAGAAGTAAGCTATATGTGAGGTGCTGCAAATGATGACAATAAATATCGAAAAAAAGAAAAAGCCGCAATCTCTTATCATAGATATATTCATTTGGTTTTTCCTGATAGGCTTTGCAATAATCATTCTCGCACCCTTGGCATTTATGTTCACAGCATCTTTAATGCCTTCCAGCGACGTGATGAGACTCCCTTATCCCTGGATACCAAAAACCTTTTACTGGCAGAATTTTTGGCAGGCAATACGTGGAAACGATGGTTCTTTTATATACATTCGAAACATAATAAATTCTGTTATCGTCGCAGTTTCAATAACTCTTTCTACGGTCTTTCTTGCAGCCCTTACGGGATATGGCCTCGCCAAATTCCCTTTCAAAGGAAGAAATGTTGTCTTTCTCTTGATAATGACAACAATGATGATTCCCTTTGAGGCGATAATGATACCACTTTACCTTATCGTTACGAGCTTTGGTTGGCAGGATTCTTATACGGGATTAATTGTTCCCTTTTTAACTAATGCTTTTGGTGTATTTCTTATGAGGCAATATTTAATCACCTTTCCAGACGAAGTAATAGATGCTGCACGAATTGATGGTGCAAGCGAATTTGGCATCTTCTGGAGAATTATCATGCCTAACAGCATGCCGGCTGTAGCAACGCTGGCTATCCTCACTTTCAGATCCCAATGGGATAATCTTTTATGGCCGTTGTTGGTTGTCCAGAGCGAAGAAATGAAGACCATACCTCTTTATATAATAAAATTTTCTTCAGAAAAATACACCAATGAAGGTGCAATGATGGCAGTGGCAGTTATAGCGAGTTTGCCAATGTTCATATTGTTTTTTACCCTTTCAAAATATTTTTTAAGCGGCTCGGCTGTTTTTTCGTCACGAAAGGGATAACCTTTATCTTTTGGGGGTTGTAGAATGATACAAACTGAAAAGGGAGAATTTCCCACAGTAAGCGATGTAATTGAAAAAGCTTCTGAGAAGCTTTATAATATTGAGAACTTTGTGAATGGAAAACCCGGTTTCTTTTTCCTGACAAATGTTATATCTAAAACCAAACGAAACGGCGGAAAATATTTTTCCTGCATCATTAAAGACAAAGACAGCTCATATTCTGCCAACATATGGGAATGGCCCGAAAAAGAAATTCCTGCTTCTGGAAAAATCGCCTATTCTGATTATTCTTATAACAATTATGGAATTTCCCTAAAAATAAAAAAAATATTTTCTCTAGTAGAATTGCGCTCACATATTGAAAATGTTGAAAAAGCTTTTATTCCTGTTTCGGATAATATAGAGCAGTTAAAAACCAGTCTCAAAGAGCTTATAGGTTCGGTAAAAGACCCTTACCTAAAGGCTTTGCTGAATGAAACCATTTCTCCAGAATCTGGTTCAATGGAAGGTTTTTTCAGCGCCCCGGCAGCGACAAGAAATCATCACGTTAGAATAGGGGGATTGTTGGAACACAGCCTTCGTGTTGCGCAGCTTTCTCTCGAAACGGCCAACTTGCTAAACTGCGCATTCAATCGAGACCTGCTTATTGCCGGTGCTTTGTTGCATGATATAGGAAAAATCTTCACCTACGAGTACGAAAATTACACCTTCGAATTCACAAATGAGGGAATGCTCGAGGAACATATTGTTTTAGGCATTAAGATGCTTACAAAAGCCATCGAAAAGGTTGGAGATTTTCCTGCAAAATTGGAACAGGATCTCTTCCATATCGTCGCAAGCCATCATGGCTTAAAAGAATGGGGCTCCCCTGTTGTGCCAAAAACAATTGAAGCGATAATCATTCATAACTGTGACCGCCTTGAAGCACAAGTAGATGCTTTCATGGGACTGGTAGGGTCTGTTGCCGAAGGTAGCAATTGGTCAGATTATTCTGGTATGCTTGGTACGAAAATCTTCATCCCTGAAATTGAAGGAAAAAGTGATTAAAGGTATCATTTGCTTTACCCATGTCTTATCACTTTTTATATTACCGAATCAACAATCAAGGGAAGATTTCCCGGAGGTTCTTATTTTCTTCTCGCTACCTAACCTGCATTTTTGTTTTTGACATATTCAATTATGTCAAAAAGTGATTCGCAAACTCCTTTGATTACTTCCATCCTATAATCATTTTCTTATCAGCTTTTGATGTTCCAGACACTTTGAAATAGAGTGTTTTATATTCTTTGTACCACGCTAAAAAAATGCTAACATCAAGCAAACGTATGAACTATTTGAATTCTTGTGTCATCAACAATAGCTTTTTATAAGAATATTTCTATGCGAAAGGAGGTGTAAATATGAAAAAGAAGATTGCGATTTTCGTGGTTGCAGCTTTTGCTTTAATAATACTCATATCTTCCTGCGCCCCCAGCCTTCAATGGTTTATTGCACCAAAGACAGTTTTGATTGATGACACGCACAACAATTCCTACGATTTTGATGGTTATGGTGGAACTGCATTTTTTGCCAAATTATCCACCATATTGCAATCCATGGGTTACAGCGTAGCTTTCACCTCAAGTGCAGGTTTTTCCCCCGAAAACTATGGCGTTTTTCTTGTCACAGCTCCGGTAACCGCATATTCCAGCTCAGAGATGCAACAAGTAGCTAATTTCCTCTCGAAGTGTGACAGAAAGCTGATACTTCTTGGTGAATGGTACAGCTATTATGACAACACACCGCTAAATGACTTACTTACCTATCTTGGATCGGGAATTTCATTCAATAATGAAACTGTCTATGATGATACTAATAACTATAACAGCAACAATATATGGCCTGTTATAAGCAATTTTGAGGTACATCCTGTAACCAGTGGTTTGAGTACCGTGGTTCTTTTTGCTACAGCCACTTTAAATGTTACAGGCAGCGCAGTAAAATTGGCATATCCGAGTGCAACAGCTTATGTAGCAGCACCATCGCTGGCTTCTGGTAATAATTCATCGTATAGCCCAAGTTCTGAGAGCTTTGAACCGGAAGTTGTTACTACTCCAATCATTGTCATAGCCGCTGATGAAATGAAAAGAGGAAAAATTGTTGCTATAGGAGATGCAACATTGTTCGCTAATGATGTGTACGGCTACCTTTCAGGAGATGATTTTATTGACGTAGCTGAAAACACAAAACTCTTAAAAAATATCATCAACTGGTAAAACACTTAAGATATTTTGTAAAAGCTTCCTCGGAAGAGGAAGCTTTTATTTTGGGGAGGTGGTAGCTACAATTTTGACATTAACTCGCTTTATTTCGTTCAAACATTTCCTCATTGCTTCTGAACAGCTTTGTTTAACTAAATCAAAAGTGTTAATATATCAATGTAAGAAACACTATATCAACTAACGAGACAAAGGTGGGGTGATTATGAACGTAGTTGAAAAGTTTGGAAGAGTTTTAATTCCCATGTGTACACCGTTCAAAGAGGATTACAGCATTGACTACACCCTGGCAAAAAAGGTTGCAAGATATCTAGTGAATAAGAAATACTGTGATTCTCTCATTATTGCCGGAACCAATGGAGAGTTTTACACTTTCAGTTATGAGGAAAGGGTGAAGCTTTTCGAAGCCGTAAAGGAAGAAATTGGCAATGATGTACCTCTGATAGCCGGCACGGGCACAGCCTTTACCGGGGAAACCATTAAGCTAACTCAGGAAGCCGAACGCATTGGCTACGATGCGGCCATGGTAATTGTACCCTATTTTTCAAGGCCTACTCAGGAAGGTATTTTTCACCATTTCTCTGAAGTAGCTAAAAACTCTTCTATTCCCGTTATGGTTTATAATATTCCCCTGTTCACTGGTGCGAATATTTCTCCCAACACGCTCGCAGCACTTGCGGCGAAACACAGCAACATTGTCGCCATAAAAGATGAGGCGGGCTTAAATCCCCTTCAAGCTTCGGAGTTCATAAAAGTCACTGAGGAAAAGGTAACAGTGTATTCCGGAGATGACCTCATGATACTTTCAGTTTTAAGTCAGGGTGGCGTAGGCGTCGTCAGCGGCGGATCCCATGTAATTGGAGACTTAATGCACGATCTGATAGATAGTTTTCTCGCCGGTGAAATCAGCGAAGCGGTGGCTTTATTTAAGTCTCTTTATGCCCTTTTCAGTGCATTCTTCGGCAGGAATCGAAGACTCGAAAATCCTTTGCCAGCAGTTAAGGCAGCTTTTGAACTGGAATCCGGCCTTCCCGTTTCAAGGGTAAGACCGCCATTGATGGAACTTACAACCGAAGAAATCGATACGCTAAAGGAGGCTATGAAGATCATTGGGAAATTGTAAGAAGTTTACAGTACCCAATTTTGTGAAAAGGAGGGGAAAGCATGTTAAAGATCAGTAAGTTAGCTTTATTCACAGTGGTAATCATACTCCTTGGCATCGTAATATTTGCAGAAGATCCGACATATGTTCTAAGATTCAACACCGTTGCTGCGCCAACCCAGCCACAGGTACTTGCCATGCACAAGTTCGCCGATGTTGTTAGAGAACTCAGCGGAGGAAAAATTATCGTTCAAGTATTCCACTCAGGACAGCTTGGGGATCAAAAGACATCCTTGCTTGCCGTGATGCGAGGCGACCTGGAAATGGCTGGTGACGGTGCTCCTTCATGGTTTGCCGACCTTGGTAATATGCCGGAGCTTGGGGTCTTTGGAGCAGCCTATGTTTTCAGAGATCTTGACCACATGTATTCTGTATTACTTGGGCCAATAGGCCAGGAATACTTCGACAAGCTTGCTCAAAAATCCGGGTTGAGAGTCCTCGATGTTTGGTATCTCGGTACACGAGAGCTGAACCTTACGGCAAAAGCCGGACCTGTGAAAAAACCAGAAGACTTAAAAGGCATTAAGTTGAGAATGCCAAACAATGAAACATTTCTGGATATGGGACGTGCCTTGGGCGCAATGCCAACACCCATGGGCTTTGGTGAAGTTTACCTTGGCCTTAAGACAGGAACTATTGACGGACAGGACAATCCCTTGCCAACAGATCTCGCTGCGAAATTCGTGGAAGTCACCAAATACATAGTACTCACCGATCACTCCATTGGCATCATTTGTCCCGTTATTAACGAGGAATTGTGGGAAAGCATGCCAGAAAAGTACAGGGTCTATATCAAGCAAGCTATGAAGGTAGCTCGTTATTACATGAACTCCATAGTCCTTGAACAGGAAGCTGAGCTGCTTGGTAAATTCGTTGACGAATACAACATGGAAATAATAATCCCCGACAAAGATGCCTTTATGAAACATGCCGCTGAATACTACTCGCAGCCGAAATTTGACAAAAAATGGGGAGAAGGTATGTACAAGAAGATTCAGATGTATCCCTACACCGAATAGACGAAAAGTTGGGCCCGTCTCTGGCGGGCCCATTTATCATTGCTGAGGTGATCACATGAAGAAGCTGTTCCTCTGGCTAATAGACCTTGTAGAAGTACATTTTGCCTCCATAATATTGTTCACGCTTTTTTTAAGCATGTTCCTTCAGGTAATTTTTAATATCATGTGAAATAATATCAAAGTCATTTTGAGATATGTTTTCAATTATCCTTCTCCCGCCCTATTTGAAATCTCGGGATATTCCTTTATATGGGTGGTTTTTCTCGGTGCCCCACTTGCAAGAAGGTACAGAGCTCACATACGTTTTAACATACTATACGAAAAACTTCCCAGAAAAGCCCAGTTAGTTATCGAGCTTATTATGGATATTATCTTCAATGTGGGTATGTTTATTGCGCTTTTTCCTGTTTTGGAGAACTTCGGCTGGTATAAATTCCTGAGGTCCGATGTGCTTAGAATTCCATGGACCTATCTCATCCTGTGTTTTCCCATATTCATCTTCCTCATTCTTTTACACAATTCCGTATGGATATACAGAGGGTTGAAAGAACTCATAACCGGAAAAGCAAGTGAAATGGAGGAGAAGCCATGGGAATAGTGCTGTTTCTCATTATATTTGGAGCGGTTTTTGCGTTGGGATATCCCATAGCTTTTGGCATGATAATGGGCGGAATTGCTTACTTTATCACCAGCGGAATAAATCTATCAACACTCACCGACATCATGGCCATACAATTACAGGCAAAAGACGTTCTTTTGGCAGTGCCGTTGTTTATTTTGGCTTCTAACATTATGAACGATTCAGAAATTACAGACAAAATCTTTGATTTTGTAAAAAAGGCTATGGGACCCGTAAGAGGAGGACTTGGTTATGCTAACATAGTCACAAGCATAATTTTTGCCGGAATTAGCGGGTCTGAAATAGCTGATGTTGCAGGCATCGGAAATATTGAAATCAAAGCCATGTTAGATGACGGCTACGATGGTCCCTTCGCTTGTGCGGTAACATGCGCATCGGCAACTATTTCTCCTGTTATTCCCCCAAGTATTCCCATGGTCATTTATGCTATGCTTACTGGCGCTTCTTTAGGCTATCTATTTCTTGCCGGTTTTCTGCCCGGACTTTTTCTCGGCGCACTTGAAATGCTCATGGTATTCTACCTTTCGAAAAAGAGAAAGTATCCAAAGGGCGTAAAGACCCCTTTCAGGACATTATTAAGCGGATTCATAAGATCATTTCCCGGACTTCTCGCTCCGGTAATACTTCTTGTGGGAATCTATGGGGGCATCTTCACCCCCACAGAAGCTGCTGCTGTTGTAGTAGGTTATGTGATACTGGTGAGTTTCTTCATATACAAAACTCTCGGCCTCAAAAAGCTCTACAAAATACTGATTAAAACTGTTATGAATATAGGATATATAAGTTTTATGATCGCTGCCGCCTTCGTTGTTAGCTATGTGATGTCAAGAGAGCAGGTCCCAGCATTGATAACATCAACGTTTATGAAATGGGGATTGTTGAATAGCAAATGGCTCTTATTGATGAGTGCAAATGTGCTCTATTTCATTCTTGGCATGTTTATAGACGTCTCGGTTATTCAGCTTGTTGTGATTCCCATGCTCCTGCCGCTTGTGCAGGCTGTTGGCATCGACCTCGTGCATTTTGGCGTGGTTACAACTTTGAATCTCATGCTCGCGCTTGATACACCACCTTATGGCCAAACAGGATATATCACAAGCGCTATTAGTGGAACACCTGTTGGAAAGGTTTTCAAGGAGATGTTAAAATATTGGATACCTCTTGAGGTTCTCGCTCTGTTGATAATTACATATTGGCCGAGTTTTGTCCTGTTTATACCAAGGCTCTTCGGTTATAGAGGTTAATCATTTATGAGTATGAGGTGGTATTTTTGCAATCTCTGGAACGATTTATAAATATTCTTGAAGCTTTCAGCGCTGAAAAACCCGAACTAAATCTTAGCGAGCTTGTTAAAAAAACGGGTTTGCCAAAGCCCACTGTGTATCGCATAGTGGAGGCAATGGTAAAACACAACATCCTCAGCAAAAATCCAAAAACGATGCGATATAAAATTGGAGTCAAGCTTTTTGAATTGGGAAGCATCTATCTGGCATCAATGGAGTTGAGAGACATCGCATTTCCCTACCTTGACTGGCTTCAGCAACAGACAGGTGAATCGATTCACCTTGGCATTTTGGATGGAAATGAAGTGGTGTCAATAGAAGGCCTCGAAAGCGCTCATTCCCTCAGATTGAAAGTGTGGATAGGAAAACGCGCACCGGTTCATTGCACCGCTATTGGAAAAGCAATTCTGGCGTTCTTACCTTTAGAGAAACAAAATAAAATTATCTCAGAAGTCAGCTTGCATCCATTTACAAAAAGGACCATTACCAGCAAAGAAAAACTAAAAACCGAGCTGAAGAAAATCAAAAAAGAAGGGTTGGCTCAAGATCTTGGCGAGCACGAAGAAGGCATCCATTGCATAGGTGCACCGGTTTTTGATAGAAAAGGTGAAGTTATTGCTTCGATCAGTGTTTCTGGCCCCGCAGTGAGAATGACCGAAGAAAAAATGAAAAAATACACCCCTCTTCTTTTCAAAGCAGCCAGCGACATTTCAAAAAAGCTGGGGTACTCTTCATAGTTCCCCAGCTTTTATTCCCCTATATAAATTTTCAAACTTTTCGTAAGCCTCTTTATATGCTAAAATCCACTCTCTTGATGGTTGAGTTTTCGCTTTTTCAGGTAGCCAGTTCTTTATCTCTTTTGTATCGTTGAATAAACCAACAGCTAATCCAGCAAGAAAACAATCTCCATATGGTGCATCGGAGGAAATGGGGAAAGAATAGATATTTCTCTCAAGTACTGAAGCTGCTATTTCCAGCCATAAATTACTCTTTGATATGCCACCTACAACCATAGTGCTGGGATTTACAGGGATTTTCGCCTCTTTTGCAGCCTTTAAATTCAACTTTAGAATATAAGCAATGGATTCCAGGAAAGCCCTGTATAAATGAGCCTCATCGTGGCTCAAGCTAAGGCCATAAATGCATCCACGTATGTCCATATCCCACAATGGCGCACGCTCACCCATAAAGAAAGGCAAAACAGTTATTCCTTCCGCACCGGGGGCTACCCGCTCAGCCGTGACCTCGAGCTTTTTCAAATCCTCTTCTTTAAAGAGATTTCTGAACCATTCAATTATCGCACCGGCTGTTGTGGCGCCTCCAAAAGAATATACTTGCTCTTTACCGTTGACAACATAAGGGAAATTCACAAAATGCCAGTCAAGGTGGTTGCCTCCATGTATTGTACCCCAACACATAGAAGTGCCTATCATCGCGGTATTTTCACCCTCATCGCATACTCCAGACGCCAAAGTAGCAACAGCTGCATCCACACCTCCAGATACCACCGGAGTACCGGATTTAAAACCCGTGTGTTTTGCCATCTCTTCAGAGAGATAACCCGCTATTGTTTCTGATGGAATGACCTTCTCGGGGAGCTTATCCGGTGAAATTCCCAGGGCTTTTAACATCTCTATGGACCATCTCCGATTTCTTAAATTAAAGATGCCACCTATATTACCAGCAGATGAGTAATCAGTGGAGACTTCCCCGGTAAGCTTGTAAATCACGTAATCTTTTGGCGGTAAAAAGAGGGCTATTTTCTTCCAGATTTCAGGTTCGTTATCGCGTATCCACATCATTTTTGTAAACCCAAAATAAGGATCCACAGTATTCCCGGTAATCTCAAAAAGATTATCTATTCCTATATTCTTTTTCACCCATCTGGTTTGCTCAACGGCTCTCTTGTCCATCCAGATGAGCGTAGGGTAAACAGGATTCATCTCTCTATCTAAAGGGACCCCAGCCCCTCCATACAAACCGCTTATCGCAATTGCCCTTACTTTCGCTGTATCCACTTTCTTCGAAAGCTCTCGCATGACTTTAAGAACAGCATCTAACCACATCTGCGCATCGCACTCTGCCCACAATGGCTTTGGTGTGTCAATGTTGTAACCTTCAGATACAGAAGCAATCTCATGTCCTTTCTCATCAGTAACTATGGCTTTTGTTGAGCTTGTGCCGATATCAATGCCTACCAGTAAGTCCATCAAATCACCTTCTATATAGTCTGTAATCAATCCCTGAAATTTCACAGAAAGTCTTCAATTCTTCGACATAATCGCCATAAACTGCGTGGCAGTGGTTGGAACCATAGGTTGAAAGAAATTCATCTATTGGGACTTCAAGCTTTGCAAAAGCGTGGGGCCATTCAATTTGCGTGTTAAAGGCTTTTTCTTCAGCTCTATCTCCCAGGTCGACAAACTCAGCTGGTATAATTGCCATCCAATACTTGCCATTCTTACGCATGAGCCGGGCGATGGTAACCTTTCCCGGAGCAGCAATATGCCTTACAGAAGCACCACCTGCGGGGAAGTAAAAACCCTCCGGATAAAATTCCACATGTTTAAGGTTCTCTTCTGGAACATAGGATTTTCCTGCAAAAAAGGTGGCATGCGAACCAGAATTACACAGGTCAAGCACGTCAAATTCCGCATCGTAATGGCGTACATCAGCAAAAAGAACGGGACTTTTGGAAATTGATTTCAAAATCTGCATGGTAAGCGCGCCATCGGAATCTGCCTCGGTAGCACAAACTATTGGTTCATGGGGTCCATCCCAATCATATGGGTCATTGAGAAAAGCCTCGGTAACATCCATGGTGGCAAAATTGTTCGTGAGCTCGGGTTGTGCCTTTATACCAACAAAGTCCAGCTCCATTTCTTCCATGATATCCTTCACAGCGTAATAACTTTTTATTTGCAATTCAAGCTTTTCTGGTGTTAATTGCTTATCGTCATAATGTATCTTACCGACTCTGCTTTCAAGCCATTCTCTAGCTCTTTTGGCTTTTTCTACTGGTATTAGTTCGCTTCTTCTTATAATCTCATACTGATCGATGTGTTCAATATCTACCCCAAATAAACTGTTCCAGAGATCTACATTTGGAACAGCTGTGTACATACCCATAGGCCTTCCGCCAATGAGACCATAACGTGCACCCTTTAGCCTGTTCTTTGCAGCAGCAGCTCTTATGAAAGCTATGACTCTGTGAAGAACTTCATCGTTTTCAATATCTCCCCAGACTCTTTTCGAAAAAGTCCCATCGTGGTCCAGGCTTCCTGCTGCAGCAAGCATGCCCACCATGCCCGGGTATTTTGGGTTCACATTCCCAAAGAGGAGAAAAGGTTGAGGAGCAAATTTACCGGCAATAACAGTAAAATGCGGAAATGCCCATACAGCGTAATTGAAAATCGTAACCTCTGCACCCTCGTTTCTTAATTTGAGAGCTTCTCGCTTTGCTATCGATGGTTTCCACACTATTTCAGAACCGGTTATCACTTCAATCTCCTCGGTAGCCTCAAGCCTTTCTTTGAGTTTTCCTTCAAATTTCTTATTGATATCAACAAGATCTCTGTGAACAAATTCTCTACCATCTGAAAAGGTAAGAATACCTACTTTGATTTTTTTCATGATAATTCCCCCTTTATCTCTTTCATCTTTCGAAATATCATTGTACGCAGTTTTAAAATTCATAAGAATCGAATTTTCAGCTAATATAATTTTATCACTGCCATATCCTTTTCAAAAAAGTGATGGTTGACGAGTGACAGAAAAATATAAGGCGCTTCAAGATTGTCGGCTGGTAAAATGATAATCGAAGACTGAAGCTTGCAACGCAGATAAAATCCTATAAGCCGGGAACCAAAAGAAAAAATTGAACCTATTAATTAGACCCTAAACCTGGATCCTATTACTTTATAAAAGTATAAGGTATAATTATAAAAGTATTGGGGGGATATTATGCGTTTTCAAATCCGGGAAAAAGTCTTTTCAATCGGCGATAAATTCACAATAAAGGACCAATTTGGAGAAGATAGATATTTTGCTAGAGGAAAGGTTTTTAGCCTTGGCAATAAGTTATATCTCGAAGATATGCAGGGCAATGTGCTCATTTATATTGAGCAAAAGTTGTTTCGTCTTTTACCTGAATATACTCTTTACAAAAGCGACAGGCCAATTGCAAAAGTAAAGAGAAAGTTTTCTTTATTGCGCCCAAAGTTTGAAATTGAGAGTGAACTCGGTAATTTCACGGTCTCAGGAAACTACATGGCTCATGAATTTTCAATTCTTAAAGATGAAACAACAGTGGCAAAAGTATCGAAAAAGTGGTTCTCCTTTTCTGATGTCTATGGGTTAGAGGTCTATTATGATGAATTAACCGAGTTTCTTGTAGCTCTGACCATTGTTATCGATCAGATTCTTTATGATAAATCAAACCGTGATTGAACACGGGTGTTTCACATCATACCGCTTCAAATGCTTATTCAAATGCTTATGCATGCGTGAGCTATGTTATAGGAAAATGTACACGTAAACTCTAATGCTATATCATTGTCACAAAATTTATTTTGGCAAAACCAGAGTGTAATAGTTCATGCTCATAATATATTATGAGTGCGACCCCCTATCCCCCCTTGGATAGAAAGCGCTCGGGGACCCTTAGCGGTCCCCTTTATTTATTCTGAATACCTCTTCTTTACTC
>NZ_CEYIHJ010000044.1:4712-12158 GCF_982836095.1 Kosmotoga sp. | reverse complement strand
CTCTCATGGGCGCTTCCACAGCGCTGCGGGTGTCTCCGAGTATCAAAAAGCCGTTACCAACATGAAAATACACCTCGCCACTGTTACTTCTAAGTTCTCCAATCAAATCACCGTCTTGCTTGAAAATGGAGCTTTCCAAAAGCGAAGCTATGATGTTCAACAACTCTTCGGGTTCCTCTGATTTCCATACGAGAAAGATATCTTTTGTTTCACTCTTGAATTTTTCGAGAATGTATATGGGATCGAAGGTGATAATGTCTTCGAGTTCGAGATCAAATTCCTTACCGGCGAGCAGAAATTCTCCGTTTATGGCTTTCTTTATCTTCCGTTCATCCAGAGTATTACCGCTGGAATAACCCGCAGCGGAAAGAAGAGAAATGAAATAGTCTTCCAGCCCCAGACCGTCCTTTTCCAGATACACGTAGAACAGGTTCGTATTTTTCTTGAGATAGTCAAAGTAATCCACGCTATTTCTCACAATGAGGAAGTATCCCGCATTTGACGGAAGAAAGTCTGTAATATTTTGTGAAAACAGCGAAAAATTGATTATCAAAAACGTAAGTACAAGGATTTTTTTTAACACGAGATCACCTTTCCAGTGCCAGAGTTTCGAAAGCCCTGTTGACACAATTCTCTATATCAAGATTCCACACTTCATTACGATCTCCTTTAACGGCATGAATGAGATACTCAATATTACCATTCTTACCCCGCAACGGGGAAAAAGTCATTCCTCTCACTACTAACCCCGTCCTATGAAAGGAATCTATGACACCATGGAGAACACTCTTATGTACGCTGGCATTGAGGATGACTCCCTTTTTGGACAACCCGGGACCAGCCTCAAACTGCGGCTTTATCAAGCAAATACAATGACCTCCCATTTTCAGTATTTCCGAAATACTGTCAACTACCTTGGTCACAGAGATAAAAGAAAGGTCTGCAGTCACTATGTCAACCGCACCATTAAGAAGTTCCCGGGTAACACTTCGCGCATCGGTATTCTCAAGGGATATTACTTCGGGTTTGTTTTTAAGTACAGGGTCCAGTTGCGCAGTTCCAACATCAACAGCGTATACAACACTTGCACCTCGTTCCAAGAGCAGCTGTGTAAATCCACCCGTAGAAGCTCCAAGATCACACACACGTGTTCCTTCAACTACAACTTGAAAGCTTTCAAGGGCTTTTTTAAGCTTGTAATAAGCCCTGCTCACCACGAATTTGTGTTCAATAAGCTGAAGATGAGCATCTTCCAAAAATTTTTTCCCGGGTTTGTCTATCGCCTTTCCATCAACCTGTACCTTTCCAGACCTAACGGCTTCAGCGGCTTTTGAGCGCGATCGAAATAGCCCTCTCCTCACGAGTAACTCATCAAGCCTAAGTTTCGAACTCATCGAACAACACCTTGTATAGCACCAATCCTTGTGGTGGGGCTGAACTTGGGAGCATTGACCTGTCTTTTGATTCAAGAATCGTTTTTACGGCTTCTGGTTGAAGATTTCCCGTTCCCACACGTACAAGTGTACCCACGATATTCCTCACCATTCTTCTCAAAAAGGAAATTCCCTCCACTCTTACCAGAACGAGAGATTTGTTCATTCTCATTATACGAATATTCGTTATCGTCCTTATTGTCGTCCTATCGTCTCTTCCTGTGCGGAAAGCGGCATAGTCATGCTCTCCCAACAGGAAATTAGCACCATATCGCATCTTTTCGATGTCTATATCATAAGGGAACCACCATGTATATCTTTTCCTGAAAAGGTCGGGTTCTGTGGTGTTTAATATGTAATAATGATAAATTCTTTTCTTAGCATGAAAACGCGGGCTAAACCCTCTGGGAACTTCATACACTCTTCTGACGTAAATATCGGCGGGAAGGTTCGCATTGAGGGCATCTTTCATGGTTTTTGCGGATAACCTCTCCAATGTTGAATTGAAGGCAACTACCTGCCCAAATCCGTGTACGCCAGTATCTGTACGCCCCGCTGCATCAGTTCTGACCTCTTCTTTGTGTATTTTCGAGAGTGCTTCTTCTATGGTTCCTTGTACTGTTCTGCGATCAGGCTGAACCTGAAATCCGTAAAAATCCGTTCCATCATAGGCAACTACTGCGGCGAATCTTTTCACCAAGTTTCACCTCTGCCCGCTGTGCTTCCCGTATCACGCAGCTCTCCAAAGAGGTAAACCATACTGGAAAGATCCTTTCTGAAAGCGTTCAAATCGCCAGAGTAAATGTTCCAGAGTATTTTACTGACAAGCATCTCAACGTATCTCATCAATTCCTTTTCGAGCTTCTTTCTTTCCGGTACCTCCAGCTCCATTTTTTCGGAATTCAGTCTTGCGATTAGCCATTCGTTTAGAAAATGGTCATTGAAATTAATTGTTCCGGATTCGTAATTTCTCATCATTTTAAAAATATCTTCCGAAATTTCCCTAAGGGAGAAACGCTTCGAAATAGCTTCAATGATATCTGCCTCATAGAAAACTTCAATGGCATCTGGAATTTCCAGTTCGTACTTAAAATACAGCAAATTGGTGTCGCTGTGCTTTCGTTCAAAAATGATTTTCCTTCTCATGGAAGCTTCCAAGCCAAATGCGCTGAGACATTTCCAGTATTTCTTGTCTAGAAGTTCTTTTGCCTGCTCTTCTGACCATGCAATCATCATTCCGGTCCAGGCCCTATGGTCAAAATTGATCTTTTTCGGTGAAAAGTAGGATGTTTCGTCATAAATGATATGAGCATAACCGTTCACTGTTTAACAATCCTTTCCACGTATCTCTCCAAAAATTTTATTTTTTCCATCGTGGCTTTGTGTGTATTTCCCTTTGCCATCAAGTAGAACTTGATCTTCGGCTCAGTACCGGATGGTCTGGCAATCAATTTGAAGTTATCTTCATAAACGAGCTCAACTACATCAGCTGGCGGTAATTCTGCGATTCCTTTACTGTAATCCTTAAAGTCGATCAGCTTTTTACCTTCTATTTCAGTGGGAGTGTCGCTTCTCAGATTATTCATAATCCTGGAGATTTTTTTCATGCCTTCTATTCCTTCAAAAGTAAAGCTTTTCAAGGACTCCAGGTAATAGCCGTATTTTTCATAGATTCTGACAAGGTATTCCAACAGGCTGATTCCTTTCTCTTTCAAAGAAGCGGCAATCGTTGCAGCAAGGGCAGAAGCCACAACCGCATCTTTATCTCTTGCGTGTGTGCCGTATAGATAACCATAACTCTCTTCAAAGCCAAAAAGAAAACTCCCGTTCTTTTCAACCGCGGATTTTTCTATGAGTTCGCCTATAAACTTAAATCCTGTTAGCGTTTCTTTAAGCGCCACACCGTACTCATTAACGATGTCTTTCGCCAGGTCGGTGGTTACAATGGTCTTCACCACAAAAGCATCGCCGGGCAAGCGGTTTTTCAGGGATTCTAAGAGGAATTCAAGCATGATAACACCCATTTGGTTTCCGGTAATGCTAACGTAGCTATCGCCTTTTTGACACATTAGCCCCATTCTATCACAATCAGGATCTGTCGCGATAATAATGTCAGGATTGAATTCCTTAGCCTGCTTTAGAGCCATCGTGAAGGCTTTCGGGTCCTCGGGATTTGGATAGCTGACTGTGGGAAAATTGCCATCAGGGGTGCTTTGTTCTTTAACAGTTTCTACATTGTATCTCAGCTTTTTTAAGACATCCATCACTGGTTTGTAGCCAGTACCATGCAAAGGTGTATATAAGACTTTCAAAGCTTCAGGGTTGGTTCCGTGAATATTCAGAAGTTCTTCCGTCAATTTGATTATGTAATTTTCAAAATTCAAGAGAACTGTATCCGGGACTTTCTTGATCAAAGCTTCGTCCCCTTCCAAATCGACAAAGAAATCCAATTTGCTAATTTCTTTCACGATTGCTTCTGCATAACGTGGAACTGCCTGTGTTCCGTCATGGGTATAAACTTTATAACCATTATATTGAGGGGGATTATGGCTGGCTGTTATTACAATGCCACCGCTACAGCCTAACTCCCTAACCGCGTAACTCAAGACAGGAGTGGGCGTTGGCTCTGAGAAAAGATAGGTTTTGATGCCGTTGGCAGATAACACTTTAGCAGCCGTTTGAGCAAACTCTTTTGACATTTTTCTAGTATCAAAGGCGATGGCAATAGCAGGTGACTGATAGTTCTTTTTAAGCCAATTCGAGAAGCCTTGTGTAGCCCGAGCTATCGTATGAACATTTATCCTGTTCGTCCCCGCACCTATGACTCCTCTCATTCCTCCGGTTCCAAATTCAAGATCTTTGAAAAAGGCGTCAACAATCTGAGCCTCGTTAAGCCCTTTTAGCTCTTCAACGATTTCAGGGTTCGCTTTTTGAATCCATCTCTGATATTCTTTGAATATCTCAGCTTTATTTCTTTCCATCATTACCACCTTCCAATTGCTTCTAGATGATTTATCGTGCCATCATTCAGAATTTCTATCACATCCAGCTGGCATTCTTCAAATTTCGGGTTTCTGTCTGTGATGAATTTATTCGCGGCAAGCTCGAGCCGTTTTAGTTTTAATCTGTCCACTCTGGTTCGGGGTTGAAATGATCGATTGCCACCTTTCACTTCAACAAAAACAAGCTTTCTTCCCTTCATTACTACAATGTCCAGCTCGCCAAAGGGATAGCGCACGTTTCTATCGACTAACCTGTACCCCTTCTTCAGCAAATAGGTGCAAGCAATCTCTTCAAAGTGCTGTCCCTTTTTGGTACTCATCTCAGTAAATCTTTGGAACCTTCAATTGCCCATTTTCCTGCTCAGGAAAAAGGGAAGTCAGGTCATTTATATGTTCGAACGCCTCTTGATCATCTTTTCGCAGCTTCAGATCTTCTTCAATAGGGGTAAACATTTCTTCGTAATCGTTGACATTCAGTTCATCGATTAACGACATATAATCCAGAATTTTCGCGATATCCTTCATCAGCTTTTCTCTTTCTTCCGCCTTGAGTTCCAATTTGGCAAGAGACTCAAGATGCAGAAGTAATTTTTCATCAACGCGTATATCCATCATTCATCCCCCTCTGGCATTTCCACTTCCTTCAGATATTTCGCTGCATATTCAGGTGGAGTTGGATTAATGTAAAATCCAGAACCCCACTCAAATCCTGCCACTCTTGTCAACCTTGGTACAATTTCCAGATGCCAGTGATAATATTGCTCCCCTTCTATACCGGTAACACCTGTATGAAGCATGAAATTAAAGGGAGGATTATCTAGAGCCTTGTAAATTCTATACAAAGTGTTCTTCAAAACCCACGCAAACTGCCTTACCTCCTCAGCTCCTATTTCACCGAAATTGAATTTGTGCGCTTTTGGCAAAATCCATGTTTCGAAGGGAAATCTGGCAGCAAAAGGCTCAAAGGCAAGGAAAAGCTCATTTTCTACTACGATTCTTGTTTTTTCAAGCAGTTCTTGATTCAACATATCACAATATACACAGCGTTCTTTGAATTTGTAATAATCATAGCTTCCATCGATTTCTTCGACAACCCGTTTGGGTATGATAGGCGTGGCTATTAACTGGCTGTGAGGGTGTTGTAAGGAGGCACCAGCTTCTTTGCCATGGTTCTTGAAGATGAGCACGTATTTTATCCTTGGATCCTTTTCCAATTCGTTGAACCTGTACTTATACGCCCATATTACCTCTTGAATTTGCTTCAACGGGAGCGTAGCAAGATTTTGGTTGTGTTCCGGTGTTTCTACAATAACTTCATGAGTTCCAAACCCCTTTATCACGTCATACATACCGTGTCCAAATTTCACAGGCTCAAGTTTTGGATCCAGGGCCGGGAATTTGTTAGGCACGACTCTTATCCACCATCCCGGTTCATCTGGTTTTGAATTTTTGTCCCTGAAAGCCATTATCTCCGGGGGAGTTGTGTGCTCGTTACCGTAGTCGAAAGGACAAAAGCCCCCTCCGGGTTCCTCCAGCGCTTTCTTGAAATCATTTGGTCTTTTTGAACGCTCCGTTGCGATAATGACCCAGCGCTTCAGTATCGGGTCCTTCCTGAGCTCAGGCATCTACTGGCCTCCTCTCGGATTCTATTATTTTCTTATAGAGCTTTTCATATTCTCCCGCGGAATTTTCCCATGAACAATCCGTTTTCATGGCGTTTTTTACGACTGCTATCCAGTTATCAGAATTGTATGTAATCAAAGCACGTTCAACGGCTTTTTTTAATTCCAGGGAGCTGTAAGCATAAAACCCAAAACCGTTTCCTGTACCATTATTGGAATTGAATTCTTTAACAGTATCCTTTAGCCCTCCTGTAAATCTCACAACAGGGACTGTTCCGTATCTCATGGCGAACATTTGCCCCAGACCGCAGGGCTCATACTTCGAAGGCATCAGGAACATGTCACTGCCGGCATATATCTTTTGTGCCAGGTTTATATCAAAGAGTATGTTTGCTGAAACCTTTTCCGGATATTTTTCTGCAAGCTCTTTGAACAACTTTTCGTAACGTTCCTCACCAGTACCTAAAACCACAAGCTGCAAATCATTTGATAAAAGATCTTCAGCGGCTTCTGCAAGAATATCCAATCCCTTTTGGTCTACCAACCTGGATATCAATCCCACAACGGCGCTTTTTCTTGCAGGAAGCCCAAGTTCTTTTTGAAGTGAAACTTTGCAGTCTTTCTTTCCAGTAAGGTCTTCGAGGCTGAAATTGGCTGGTATCCTCTTATCAGTTTCAGGATTGTATTCGACATAGTCTATCCCGTTGATAATTCCCACCAAACGGTCACCGAGCCCTGAAAGCAACACATTCAAACCCATTCCATATTCTTCGGTTTTGATCTCATCCGCATAGGTCGGACTTACAGTACTGACGAAATCCGAAAATACAATGCCCGATTTTAGAAAGTTGAGCATACCACCTGTGGAAAGATAACCCTTTTCCCAATATTGCTCAGGAAGGTTTGAGAGTTCAAAGTAATATTCGTCAAAAGTTCCTTGATAGCCAAGGTTATGAATGGTAAGCAGAGTTCTCGGCATTGCATCACCTGAATAGGTTTTTATGAACACCGGAATCATGCCTGTTTGCCAATCGTTGCAGTGTACGATATCAGGATTCAAGCTTTTGGAGAGCTGAAAGACCGCATCTGAAAAGGCAAGAGCCTGTAACCCCAGATCATGCCCTCCATAGACATCATCAGAATCGATTAACTCGTCATTCTTGAGCAGAAAGACCGGGACATTTCCTGCTTTCAAGTGGGTTCTGTAAACTTCGAATGTGTATTTTTGCTTCAACTCATTGGTATGTAATATCAGGTCTGTTTTCTCTATATACTCCGCTTTTTTATCCACAATCCTGTGATAAGGCATCACTATTTGCGCATCTATTCCACGCTTTACAAGATATTCAGGAAGGCTGCCGACAACATCAGCTAGCCCACCAACTTTAG
>NZ_CEYIHJ010000044.1:0-4702 GCF_982836095.1 Kosmotoga sp. | reverse complement strand
CAACTTTAGCAAGTGGATACACTTCATATGAAACCATCAATATTTTCACAGTTTTCACCCCTTGATTATGGGAAGATCATGAGAAAAAACAATCATATCAGCTCTATCGTAAAGCTCAAGCGCTAACTTAGAAGCCGCATCATTTCTCATGCCTTTGCGCATCTCGTAAAACCTAAACTGCCTATCACATAAATCGCCAAAAATCAGTACATTTCCGGCATTAATCGTCTTTACAAGAAAGGAAACATGTTCTCTGGAATGAAAAGGAGTTTCAACGATCTCAATTGTATCCCAAAGCATTCCCGCTTCGAAAGGTTCGACACGGCTCCAACTTTCAATGACCATCGAATACATCTGACCAATTATTGGACCAAAGGCTGTGTAGTTGCGGGTTGCGTAGTTTTTGTGAAGCCTTATTGTGGCATTTTTGAAAAACATTGTGTTGAAAGCGTGATCAAGGTGAAAATGCGTTAGCAAAACATCGGTGACATCTTCAGGTGCCACGCCAGCCTTGCCCAAGGCGCTTTCAAGAGCTTTCAATGAGGGAAACCCACCCGGATCAACGATTATTGTTCTCTCACCATCTTTCAGGAGAACAGCGCTACTCGTCGGAGCATCAATCTCCCCAGAAACGTAAAGAACGCTACCTGGAAAGAGTAGTTCGAACTCCATTTAGATCACTCCCAGACTAATAAAACTTACAACCGCGAATATTATACAGTAAATCGCAAAGCCTCTCAGCTTTCCCTTTATGACAAACTTCTTAACCAAAAAAAGCCCGATAATTCCCATGACAAAAGCACTAAAAAATGCCGGTATTGCATAAATCATAGGAACACTGAGCTTTGAAATCTCGAGAATACCCGCCCCCAATGTTACAGGCAAACTCATGAGAAAGGAAAACTTAACAGCATCTTTCCTCGAAAGTCCAATAAGCAGCGCACCAAAAATTGTCATACCGCTTCTTGATATACCCGGCAATATGGCCGCCGCTTGTAGGATACCAACAAGCAAAGCACCTATAAGCCCTATTTTCAGTATTTCTAACTTTCCGTTGAATCTATCGGATAGGAACAAAAAAAAGGCTGTAACCACAAGCATGGCAGCAGCAAAATACGGGCTGGAAAAGGCGGTACTGATTTTTTCTTCAAAAAGGAGTCCGAAAGCAACTGCGGGAATAGTGGCTACCGTTAAAAGAATGATATATCTTATTGAATTACCTCTTTCTCTTTTGGTAAACAATCCGGTGATAATCTGAATAACCTCGCTGTACGTAAAGAGCAAAACAGCAAAAAATGTCGCGAGATGCAACAAAGCAAAAAAAGATGCAAGACTATCTGTGCTCAAGTTCAATCGTAAAATCGAAGAAAAAATCGTTAAATGGCCTGAGGATGAAACAGGAAGAAACTCCGTTGCTCCTTGAAGGCTTCCGAGAAAAAGGTACTTGAACATCTCAGTCACAGAAGCCTTCCTCCTCCATTATTGAATCGTATTCAATATCATTTTCGTTGAAAATACTTGCAATCTCTCCCACATCCGTTTCCGAGGTTCTGATAATAACGTTTTTCTTCCCATCTTCGCCAGGTGAGGTTACGATGGACAAAATATTAATTTCATTATCGGCCAGCAAATCAACGACCCTTTTCAATGCACCTGGTTTATCTCCAAGAACCACAGAAATTCTGACACCTTTCTGATCCATAGAAGTGAACTCCATAAGTGCCTCGAGGATATCAAAAACTGTAATGACTCCTTTCAAGTTCATATCACCGGAAACCACCGGTATAACAAGATCATGGCTCTCTATAAGCATGAGCACCACATCTTCGATGATGTCGGTATCATAACTGAAATACTCAGGCTCTTTAACAATTTCAGCCAGTTTTTTCTCGGGAGCATAATTTGCAAGCTCTTTCCTCTTTATCACTCCAAGGAGTTTACCGGCTTCATCATGGACAACAACCGTTATAAAATCGTATTTCTCTTCAACTTTCAATACATCCGACACGCTATCTTGAGATGAAAATACAGGGAATGCCCTGTTTATCCACTTACTTACTTCCATGCTCATCGCCTCTTTTTCGTTAGACTCGTGAAATATGATACAATAATCCAGCAACACTCTTCAAGTATAGCAGAGAAATAGGGGGTCTGGAGATGGATCAGGGACTGGTAAGACTGCTTGAGCTATATACCAATCTTTTCACCATGTTCCGTTGGAATAACCGACCCACTTTGCTAAGAACGAATGAAGCAGAAAACGCCTTTGTATCTGCTCAGTTTTCGTTACTCCTTTCCCTGATTGCCAGAGAAAACGGGGAAAAAGTCAATGAGGACAGGCTATTTAAACGTATTCTCCTCAAAGAACTTCCCAAGTGTATCCTTTCTGATATTTCTGTGGATACAAAAGTTCTCATAAAAGAGCTTGATCCGGAAAAATGGGATGCTGTTTTTGATGCAACTGTTTCAGAAGTTGCCCCACTATTGCCGGCAAATCACAGGGAAGAATTCATGAATGAAATGAAAATGGTGAAAGATGGAAGCACAGAGGGGAAAATCATTTCCACAGGGGATTTACTCTCAGCATTGCTTGAAGCGGATATACATTCGCGTTTCTTTCCAGAATACTATGAAGAAGCACTTGAAAGCCTTAAAAAAAGGCTCTCCCATTTTGATTGTTTTCAGCCTTACAAAATACTCAGAGAGAGTCCATGGATAAAAGACTATCAGGAAGCGCTGGTTGTCTTGCTAAGGGCGGTACGCTGGAACAGACTGAAAAGAAACGTCGAAACCACTGTTGCAGGGCACTCTTTCTATGTCGCAGTAATAGCTTATTTGCTTGCTCTTATGGAAAACGAGGTTGGTAACAACATAGATAGCCTGGAAGTTGTGAAAAAAGCTTTGCTCCATGATATACCTGAGAGCTTGACCGGAGATATTATTACACCAACCAAGCGCAAAGTAGAGGGTTTTGAAGAAGTTGTTTCAAAAGTGGAAGAAAAAATGGTTAGCGAAAAGCTTTTAGTGCATATGCCAAAGAGCATAGCACTTGAGCTTAAACAGAGAATGCTAGATCCCTTTGGAGGCAAAGAGGGGAGACTTGTCCGGGCAGCCGACCTAACGGCAGCTGTCGTGGAATGCTTAATGGAAATAAAAACTGGAAATACCCAGCTTGCCTTCCGTTCTGCTATAAGCAATATGCTTGACACACTATCGAAATCTGAGTTTGAGAACGTGAGGAATCTTTCTGACACTTTTCGCTGGGGACTTGAATTGGCCGGGAGATGAGGAAATCAAAAATGAAAAACATAAAAATGCACCGGAATCCCGGTGCATTTTACATATTCAATTTATATGTTTTTTATAAATTGCTCTAACCTGTCAAGCCCCTTTTCCAATTCTTTTATGGAACTCGCATATGATAGTCTGATAAACCCTTCCATGTTAAACGCACTTCCTGGGATCATACCAACCCCTGCTTTTTCAAGAAGCTCCACGCAAAATTCAAAAGAATCCTTGACGCCTTTTCCAAGGAAATTTCTTATGTCCACAAAGAAATAAAAAGCACCCTTTGGAAAGGAGAATTTAAGCCCCATTTTTTCCAATCTTTTGCTAACATAAGCCCTTCTGCCCAAGAATTCCTTTACCATATAATCTGTTTCAACTTCAAGCGCCTTCAATGCTGCATATTGCGCGATAGTGTTCACATTGGAGGTTGAATGTCCCTGTATCTTTGCAACCGCTTTTGCAATTTCCTTACGCGCTGCCAAATATCCAACCCTCCAGCCCGTCATTGAATAAGCCTTTGAAAAAGCGTTAATAACAATTGCAAGTTCCTTCATGCCTTCAAAGGAAGCAATGCTGATGTGCTTTTCATCAAAAGCCAGTTTTTCATAAACTTCATCAGAGATGGCAATAACTCTGTTTTCTTTCAAAAGCTCCGAAAGCCCTTTCAAAAATTTCTCCGGATAAACAGTACCCGTGGGATTATTGGGGGAATTAACGATTATCGCTCGAGTGCGCTTCCCAATAGCCTTTTCTATTTTAGATAGGCTGGGTATGTAAAGATCTTCGGGCAACGCTTCTACATAGATGGGCACCCCACCGCACAATTTGATCTGTGCCTCATAACTAACCCATGCAGGTGAGATTACAATCACTTCATCGCCAGGCTCAAGTATCGCTTTCAAACTGTTATAAAGTGCTTGCTTACCGCCGTTGGTAACAACGATTTCCTCTGTTGAATAGGAAAGATTGTTGTCTTTTTTCAGCTTTTTCGCTATTCTCTCCCGCAGTGGCGTTATACCAGCTGCAGCAGTGTATTTCGTCTTCCCGGCTTTAATTGCTTCAATTGCAGCTTCAGCAATAGGTTCGGGGGTAGGAAAATCAGGCTCACCGGCAGTGAGCTTTACCACATCTTCACCATGTGCTAATTTCTCAAGGACTTTTTGATTGAATTGAAGCGTTACAGAAGGAGAAACAGATTCCACATAGCTTGATAGCTTCATTTGCACAACCTCCAAGGGGAAATTCACTGCTATTATACTCCGGGATTTAGGGGATTACAATTGAGGATACTGAGTTGCGATTAAGAAACGAGTTACGAGATTCGAGATTCGAGTTACGAGAAGAACCGAAGTGACGAGAGGACGAGATCCGAGAACCGAGATCAAGAGCCGAGTAACGAGTTACGAGAGCCAAA
>NZ_CEYIHJ010000043.1:5727-12299 GCF_982836095.1 Kosmotoga sp. | reverse complement strand
GGGGGCTTCTGACCAGCTTTACGTGAAGAGCTCCGGGAACATCAAAATCGTCTGTATAAACTGGCTGGCCAGTTACAAGAGCAACGCCATCTACTTTTTTCACACTTCTATTCACTGCCGCAAAGCGTTTCAACTCTTTTGTGTTCAATGTATCAGTCATCGGAAAGGCCCCCTCTCTTTTTGACTAAATTGAGGATTGCCCTGATTTGTGATTCGTATCCCGTACATCGACAGAGATTTCCGTTAAGCGCTTCTCGAATTTCCTCTTCTGTGGGTTCGGGATTCTCCTCAAGCAGGGCCTTGGTTGTAAGGGTAAAGCCGGGTATGCAGAAACCGCACTGTGCGCCTCCTGTTTCAAGTAGCGATTCCTGTATTGGATGCAAATTTCCTTCTTCGGCGAGAGATTCAACAGTTTCAATTTTATGTCCAGCAGCCCTGGCTGCGAAAGTGGTACAGGAAAGTATGGGTTTTCCATCTACAAGCACTGTACAATTTCCACAACTGGCGTTGTCACAACTCCTTCTAACGCTTTTATACCCTAAGCGTCTGAGCACATCCAAAAGCATTTCACCCGGATTGATATCAACAGAATGTACCTTTCCATTAACATTGAGTTCGAGCTTCACAGTACCATCTCCCTTATATCAAGCAGTGCCCGTTCGACGAATATGGATGCTAGATGCTGTCGATATTCAGCAGATGCCAACAAGTTGGAACCACCTTCGAAATTCTCGTAGGTAAGATTTCGGGCTATGGATGCGGTGGTATTGTCTAACTTCAAACCTCTGATTCCTTTTTCGACAACTGAGAATCTCACAGGAAAGTGAGGTCTGGATCCCACAACAATTCGCGCGTCTTCAATAATATCCCTTTGCAACTTCAGTCCAATTGCAACATTGATGATTGCAATATCAAAGGTGGATTTCGAAAATTTCTTAAAAGAGTAAGAATATCCATTTCCCGTAAAAACCACGTTAGTTATAAGAGGCTTTTCCGCTTTCGGAGTATGATTGAATTCATCGATAGATATATTTCTGAATCCCTGTTCATCATAAACGATAAGCCGCGCGTCACTTGCAATCAAGCATGCCGTAACATCTGACCAACCAAGTTTTGGAGCAATTGACCCTCCAATTGTTGCCATATTACGCAACTGCCAGCTGGCGACCTTGGAAAAAGCATTAAAGAAAAAATCCCCGTAATGCTTACGAACGAGTTCGTTTTTTCGAAAATCTTCAATTTTTACCATAGCACCAACTACCAGGTTATCATCCTTTTCTGAAATAGTATTCAACCCGACATTTTCGAGGTCAATGATTCTTTCAATCGAAGATGATTTCATCAAAGCAACCGTAGTCCCACCGGCAAGGAAAACCGAATGCGCTCTGTCTTCGTTAAACAGCTCAAAGGCTTCTTGAACCGTGGTAGGCTTAAAGTATTCTTTCACATTTGCAAGCATCACAACACCTTCTTTCTCCAGAAGTCAAAAGCACTTTTCAAAAGGTTTTTTATGACTTCCTTTCTATACCATGCAGAAGCTCTTATGTCGTCAATCGGTGAAACATATTCCAAACAACGTTCCATAAATTCATCCATCACTGTGATAATCCCATTGCTTCTTTTAAAATAGCGCTCGGCTTTGTAAGCTCTCACAACAGTAGGGGCAACAGAACCAAAAGCTATTCTCAGGTTATCCCCTTTTATTAAAAGCCCCAGTGAAGCGATTGCAATGGCCATAGCTGTTCTTTGACCAACTTTGTAAAACAACGGATGCCAGCTTCCTGACTTCTCGAATTCCACGGCTCTCACAAATTCACCCATAGACAACGCAGTTTTGCCAGGGCCCTTGATAAATTCTTCAATGGGAAGCTTGCGTTCTCCTTTTGGGCCATGTATAACCACTTTTGCATTAGACAAATATAGAGGAATAAGGGAATCACCAGCTGGCGATGCGTTGACAACATTTCCCACAATTGTCCCGCGATTTCTTATCTGAGGGGAACCGATTTCTTTTAATGCCATGAGCATAATAGGAGAATGCTCTTTCAACACATTAGAATTCAAGGCCATTGAATGTGTAACTCTACAGCCAACCCGAATACGGTCGCCTACATCGGTAATTTCATTCATACCCTGAATCTTTGACAAACTGATAATCTTGTCAGGATTTATCCTTCCAGCTCGTATGCGCACAAGTAAATCGGTTCCACCGGCCATGATTTTTGCATTTTCGCGCATTAACAAAGTCATAAGCTCATCTTCAGATTCAGGTAGAAAAACATCAAACCCCACCGCTACACCCCCTAAGTTTCTACATTTCTTTCTTTCTTTTTTCAAATATTATTTCAGCAGCAATGGCAATGGCTATTTCACCTGGTGTATTCGCACCTATGTCAAGGCCAATAGGAGTAGATATCCTTTTCCAATCTTTCTCAGTGAATCCTTCAGCTATGAACTGTTCTTTTAACTCCGCGTTTTTCTTTTCTGAGCCAATCATTCCGATGTACCGTGGAGATTTTGAAAAGCAGATTTTCAACGCTTCAAGATCCCTGATATGGCCTCTGGTAACTATCACACAGAAATCGCCGGGTTTTATTTCTGGAAATCCCGTCTTTTTGCCATAATCAACCTTGTATGTTTTGGCACCCTGTATGCGGGATAAAAAAGTTTCGTCATCGTCGATCACAGTGCAGTTCAGCCCGGCAACTCTGAAAACCGAAAGAAGCAAAGACGTGATATCTCCTGCACCGAAAATGTGCACCATCGGCCCTACACCTTGGTACATGAAAAACACCTCGGTTCTTTCGCCACATGTTGCTCCATGTTTTCCAGCGTCTGATCTGAACTCGGTGAAGCGTTCAAGAAAAGATTCGCCGTTATACAAAGCTCTTCTGAAATTGCGTTGCACAAATTCACCAAAAGCTCCTTTGAGGTTGCCATAAACTTCACCATTCTCATCCATCGCATATATTTCACCGGGGTTTCGGAAACTCGATGATTTTGCTGAAACCACTATTGCCAAAACATATTCTTTATTATCCGAGAGTTGTTTCATCAATTCTTTGAGGGTTTTCAAGAAATTTTTCAGCCTCCTTAAGATCCTCAGGGGTATCAACATCGAATATATGGCGCCAACTTCCTTCAAGGTACCTAACCTTTACCTCCTGTGCCGCGATGAGTTGCTTAATTCCCCGATCTCCTTTCAAGCTCAACACCCTGTCGAAATATCTTTTTGGAACATATGTTGGGAACCCCTTTATACCGTTGTAGCGAAAAGCTATGATACAATTCGGATCTTTCTGTATAACCTTCAATAACTTCTCAACGTCTGTTTCCATTAGAAAAGGCATATCCCCCAGTAATATAAAAAAACCGTCATAGCCTTCTGATAGAACTTCATTTACCGCAATTATCAAACTTGTTGCAAGGCCATTTTCATAGTTATTATTAATCAAAATCTTGAACCTTTCACACTTAACGATATCTAATGGAAAATAAGGATTTACAACGAGTATTTTTTTACCATAGCTTTCAATACAGAATTCATTTAGCACATAGGAAATAAGTGGCTTTCCTTTGAGTTGTGATAAGAGTTTCCTGCTTCCAAACCTCTTTGATGCACCGGCAGCAAGAATCACAATGGCAATTTTTTCTCTATCCATCGCCCTTTAACTTCTCAGCTGCGAGTTCAACAGCTTCAATTATTTTATAATAACCTGTGCATCTGCAAAGATTTCCTTCAAGTGCTTTTTTTATCTCTTCGCGCGTAGGTGAAGGATTGTTATCGAGTAATACCTTGGTAGACATAACCATGCCTGGAGTACAGAATCCACATTGGATAGCACCAGCTTCCACAAACGCTTCCTGAATTGGGTGCAACTTTTCACCAGGTCCTTTCAAGCCTTCAATAGTCCAAACGTCTTTTCCATCGAGTTCGGCGGCTAACATTAAACAGGAATGCACATTTAAGCCATCCACAATGATAGTACAGGCACCACATTCACCTTCACCACAGGCCTCTTTAGGACCGGTCAACCCCAGTTCATCTCGAAAAAAGTCAAGAACTCGCTTATCTGGCCTGACATCATATTTTACTTTTTCTCCATTCAAAGTAAACTCAACTATCATTTTTTATCGCCTCCCTGACTCTGTCCAAGTTTGCAGGCACTTTTTTAAGAGACTTGAGTATTTTCAGTGGAGCCTTAAGATCCTTCAATCCATTGCCGGTTATAACTATCGCTACACGTGTAGAATCGGTGAACAATCCCTTGCGATGAAGTTTTTTGAAACCAGCAAAAGCTGTTGCCCCAGCTGGTTCAGCAAAAACGCCCGTTGTTCTTGCCAGTTCAATTATACTATCCAGTATTTCTTCGTCTGAAACCCTTACAAAGAGTCCATTGTTTCTCTTGGTATAGAGACACGCTTTCAAAAAGTCTCGAGGTTTACCAACCGAGATGCTATCAGCTACGCTGAACGCAGAAATATCCTCCGGTTCAAAAGGCTCGCCTTTTTCATAAGCCCTAATTACCGCATCGGCTCCTTCAGCCTGCACTCCCACCACTGTTGGCATCTTATCGATGAGTTTGGCTTCCTTGAGGTCCATAAATCCTTTGTAGAAACTGCTCAATACCGTTCCATCGCCAACGGAAACGAAAACAAAGTCAGGCAATTTCCAATTCAACTGAACAGCCATTTCAAGAGCACCAGTCTTCTTTCCTTCGAGCAAATAAGGGTTAATGGCACTATTTCGACAATACCAATTCTCCTTGAGTCCTATCTTCATGGAAATATCAAAAGCTTCGGCGTAACTCCCGTCTATTGGAATCACGTTTGCACCATAAACTTGCAACTGAGTTAATTTTGCCGTTGGAGCGGAAGCTGGAACGAAAATATAACTTTCCAGTCCCGAAGCAGCACATAAGCCTGATAACGAACTTGCGGCGTTTCCTGTTGAGGCGCAGAAAAGGGTGTCATAGCCTTTTTCCACCGCTTTGGCTACTGCGACTGCACTGGCCCTATCTTTAAAAGACGCAGTGGGATTTCTCCCATCATCCTTGATGAATATCTTACCAACTCCTAATTTTCCCGCTAGATTTGTAGAATCATACAAGGGTGTGTTTCCAACGAGAAGAGGGGGTCTCCATCCATTTTCGCGTATAGGAAGAAGTTCTTCAAATTGCCATATCCCTTTTGGCGAAAATTCCTCATAGTGCTCTTTTTTGATGGTTTTTTTTAGGTAATCAGGATCATAGACGATTTCAAGCGTCCCCATTCTATCTCCACAATGTGGACAGGTATATTCAACCTCAGAGGGATCATATTCCTTGCCACAATGGAGACAGCGTAAAAGAAATCTTTTCACAGTAGTACACCCCCGATTGCTTTTACAGGGCACCGGCTTTGACATAATCCACAACCAAAACACTCTTCTGAAGCCACAACTACGGCGTTGTTTTTTATAGATAGAGCAAAATATGGGCATACATCTACGCAAAGGCCACATAATGTACATTTTTCCTTGTCTATAACCGGAAGCCGCTTTTCGTAACTGGCCTTGTTATTGGAATATTTAGCAGTTCCAATTATCTCTCTTACGTTGTGTACCTCAATTTCCTGAAGTTTTTTTGGAAGATCATCAATGATCCGTTTGTAAATGCTTTTTCCTCTAATCAAAGCTGCCGATAAAAACTGAACAGCAGTCGCGCCAGCCATCAAGAAATCAATGACATCCAAGGCACTCGATATACCGCCCACGCCTATAATGGGTAGAGAAGTCGATTTAGCAACTCGTTTTACCATAGCAAGAGCAAGGGGTTTTATTACCGGGCCGCTTATCCATCCAAAACCATCTTCGCTTCCAAGGTAAGACCTTTTTAGCTTGCTGTTTAAAGGGTAAGCGGGACCAAGTGAATTCATGATAACAATGCCATCCCCACCGGCTTCTTCAATGGTTTTCGCCATGCCTTCTGGATCAGGCACTGAGGGATCGAATTTCAAAAAAACTGGTTTTCTAGTGTGTTTCTTCACGGCTTTTATCAGCTGTTTCATCAATTTTGGATCATCGGCAACATAATGTGTCGATAACTCAAATCCATCAGCGAATCCATCAAACCTTGGCACTAAAAGATTGAGATCTTCTACTGTATACCCCAAGCTGACAATTAGAGGAATCCCACTTTCCGCACGATATGCTGGCAGAAATTCTTTTTCCCACTTTTCGGGCGGAAATTCGGTCCACAATTCAGTATTCATGACATAGTTGTTTCCTGCAATTATACACGGTCTGGGTACCTCAGCGGCTTTTGTAGATATGGTCTTCGTAACCATACCACCTACTCCAAGCCTTTCGAGCGCGAGCATTTTCCTGTTATCTCCTGTTAATGGTCCCGAAGCTGGCAGAATGGGATTTTTTAATTTTATTCCAGCAATCTCAACACTTAAATCCATTCAAATCATCCTTCGGTGTGAAATCATCCGGATACCAACCAGCTGTGTTGGCCATCGAACAGGCTCGCCAGGCATGAGCACGGGCGTAGTTTGGATCAATCTCGATGGCTTTGTTAAAAAGCTCA
>NZ_CEYIHJ010000043.1:0-5717 GCF_982836095.1 Kosmotoga sp. | reverse complement strand
AGGTTCACATTCGCCTCCCTCACCCCTTCAATTCCTTTCAAAGCCTTTTCCACAATGCGCTGGCTATTTTTCTTGCTTCGCTATAGAGCGCTTTTTTGTCGATAGTTATATTCTTCCCGTGTTTTACCACAGGTTTGCCTGAAACATAGACATCGACTATTTTCAGGTTGTCGATAATACCGTAGAAAAAATGACTGCAAAAATTCTCCTGGGTTATTGGGGTAGGAGAATCATAATCCACAATGATAAAATCGGCCCTGTACCCGGGCTCTATGAATCCCAACTTTTTCGCAAAAGAACGTGATGCTATTTCAGCATTCGTTTTGAAGAATGTTTTTAGCAAGTCTTGTGAACTCGTCACTTTTGGATCTCTTTTAGCGTGGTGAGGTGCAAGCAAGAAAAAACGAAGATCTTTGGCGATATTGAAGCCGAATCCGTCGTTGCCCACACCTACTTTTACACCTCGTTTTACAAATTCTGGCCAGTATGAAATGCCAACCCCATTATTCATATTTGATTGCGCATTTACAACGATAAAACCATCAGTACCCTTAATGAGATCGAGTTCGATTTCGTCAACATGTATGCAATGAGCATAAATAGACCCCGGAGCCATTAAACCATGTTCATAAAAACGCTGCATTATCCGTTTTCCGTATCTTGAGAGACTGCTTTCCTCGTCTTCTGGTCCCTCGGCCACATGTACATGAATGGGGATTTTCCCGTCAGATTCTTTTGAAATTCTTTTCAGAGTTTCTTCACTGAGGGTAAATGCTGCATGGAGCCCAAAATGCGCGCCTTTGAATTCGTTTCTTCTACTGAAAAAATCAACATTTTCAGAAATACCCTCAGCAACGGCTCTTTTTCCATCGCGGTCTGACACTTCATAACACGTGTCAATCCGCAATCCAACATCATTAACGGCTCTTGATAAGGTATTGAGAGAACCTATAATCTCCGTAGGTGAAGAATGATGATCAATGATAGATGTAACCCCTGATTCGGCAGATTCAACAGCCGCTATGTACGCACTCAACTCGATTTCCGGCAAACCCAATTTTCTATCAAGCCGCCACCATAATTGTTCCAATAGCTCGGTGAAAGAAGAAGGGTTGAAATAATCAAGCATTAGTCCCCTAGCAAAAGTCGAATAGATATGAGTATGGGCATTAACAAATCCCGGCATGAGAAGCCTTCCACCACCATCTATAACCTCATCGTCTTCTCTTTCAGGTTCCACATCACCAACATAGGTGAAATTATTCTCCTTGATGGTCACGTAACCATGATTAATATAATCTTTCCCTGTAAAAATCGAAACATTCTTTACTAACAATTCAATCACCCCAGTGAATGGGATTTCTCTTTATAAAACGCCCTGCTCCAGAGGCAAGTGTTATCTCTTTTCCGTTGTATGCAAGCTCTCCTCTGAGAAACGTCATTGCAATTTTGCCTTTTACTGCAAGACCATGATATGGCGAATATTCTGCTTTTCCGAAAATAGGAGTACCTATTGTCCATTCTTTATCCATGTCTATTACAACAAGATCAGCATCAGTTCCAGGTATCAAAGACCCCTTCTCGGGAAACAGACCGAGATATTTCGCAGGATTTACGCTAAGTAATCTGGCAAGCAAAAGTGGATCAGAAATCAGGCTTCTCATAAGGGAGAATGTAAAACCCAAAGTAGGTAAACCATAGGGAATCGAATTTAAATCTGGCGCGTTTTCAATTTTTTCACTAATGCTGAAAGGGCAGTGATCTGTTCCTATCGTTTGAACTCTCCCTTTTTTGAGGAATTCGAGGAGCTTATCCCTTTCCCCTTCACTTCTCAATGGTGGACAGAAGCTGAAGAGATAATTTTCTTCTCCTTTTAACCTGGAGTTGTCCAACAACAGATACTGCGGGCAGGTTTCGATGACAACATTATCGCTCCAGCTATTTTTTAATTTGTGCAGCTCTTCAAGCGTTTTTCCACTTGAGAGGTGAACAATATAAACTTGACCTTTGCCCAACTGCGCGAGCAGAAGCACATCAAGTACAGCAACCAATTCGCTTTCAGTTGATCTGATCCGGGAAAGGTTATCAATAATTGCTGGAATATGTCTCATATTGTTTCTTATCAGTTCGTCATCTTCAGAATGCACTAACACCACAAATCCCTTTTTTGAAGACAGTCTGAATAATTCATACATAAAGCCTCTGTCTGTTCGTCTTTTGCTATCTCCATAAGCTGTGAATATTTTGACTGATGGAATGCCATGGTCAATGGTGAAGCTCGCTATTTCCTCAGCATTGAACCCTTGATTTTCTCCAAGAGTAAAATGCAGTCCATAGTCGACTTTCGATTTTTTCGCCTGCAGGAACTTATCTTCAAGGACTTTCTCAAAGTCCTCTTTAAAGCGGACAGGTTCAGTGAAATCAAAAAATGTTGTGACACCATCACTCAATGCGGCATCTGAGGCCGTTTCATAATTATCTGAAGAAATATATTTACCTAAATCGAGATTCAAATGCACATGTGGGTCAATAAATCCCGGAAAAACAAAAAAACCAGAGCAGTCATAAGACTGTCTGGCTTCCAGAATTACATCACAAGGTGTAATGGCTTTTATTTTCTCTTCGGAAATATAGATGTTTCCATTTCTTATGTTAAAGCCATCACAAAGTTTTCCACCAATCAAAGCGAGCTCGTAGCTCACGGTCTTCCTCCCATAGTTAATGCCATGACCGCTTTTGCTGTATGTAGCCTGTTCTCAGCTTCATCGATAACAACTGATTGTGGACCGTCAATTACTTCATCAACAACCTCTCTGCCTCTATCTGCCGGCAGGGCATGCATATATATGGCGTGTTTCTTGGCCAGCTTCATGCGCTCTGGCGTACATATCCAGTCTTTGTGTTTTCGCGTTTCTGCCATGATTTCTTCGGGGTTATCTGAAACAAAGAATCCGCCCCAGGATTTTGGAATGACAATATCAGCATCTTCGAACGCGGCGTTCATATCATGCGAAATCTCGAATTTCGTTCCATTTTCTTCGGCGTTTTTCTTAGCCTGCTCGACAATATCAGGCATTAAATCGAAGCCTTTGGGATATGCCAATGTAACGTCAAGCCCATATCTTGGGAAAAGCAGGATCTGGGACTGTGGTACTGAGAGGGGCTTTAAATGGCTCTCGGCGTATGCCCAGCTGATGCCTACTTTAAGCCCGCGGGTATTCTGCCCAAATTTCTCCCGAATAGTCATAATGTCGGCGAGCACTTGCATTGGATGATAGTAATCATCTTGTAAGTTGAGTATAGGGACAGAAGAGTGTTTGGCGAGTTCCCTTAAATAAGCGTTCCCTATTTTGTAGGCACAATGCCTTACGGCTATGGCGTGCCCATATCTCGAAAGTATCATCGCGGTATCACGCGCAACCTCACCATGAGCGGTTTGCATAACCTTAGGGTTCAAAAAGTGGGCATGCCCGCCAAGTTGTGTTATTCCTGCTTCAATAGAGTTTCTCGTGCGCGTAGATTCATCAAAGAAAATCATGAATACCGTCTTATAGAGAAGCCATGGGGTAAGTTCCCCAACAGCAAATTTGCGCTTTAGATCAGAAGAAAGTTCTAACATCAAATCAATTTCATCTTTTGCAAATTCCTGTGTCGTGATAAAATGTCGTCCTCTAAGCATACTACCCATTACAACCCCTCCTTAATCATTAATCCTGAGATAATTTTAATGGAAGATAAGCGTACATTGCAGCAGCCTTGACCAGGTGATCAATAGAAACTTGATCGCTTGGACTATGTGCGTGTATTTCATTCCCGGGGCCGAAGCCTATTGTTGGGATACCAAACATTCCGGCTGTAGCAACGCCATTAGTTGAAAAAGTCCATTTATCGACAACCGGTTCCTCTCCGAAAACTGTCCGGTAAGCTTCAACTGATTTTCGCACGATTTCATGGTCCTCGTCCATCACCCACGTTGGGAAATACTTTTTGGTTGGGTATTCAAGCCCGGTGTAAGAAGTCCTTCTATACTCGAGCTCAACGATCTCCGCTTCTTCACCAGCACGCTTTATGACGTTTTCCAGTTCTGAGATAACAACTTCACGTGTTTCACCTTTGGTTAGCCTTCTATCAAGCTGAATGGTACATTCGTCGGGAACCGCATTATGAGAAGGCGATTTGAAGAATATCTGTGTAACGGCAACAGTACCTTTCCCAAGGAAAGGATCTTTCCTAAGCCTATCGTTTAATTTCTCAATTTCCTGTATAATTCGGCTCATTTTATAAATCGCGTTTACCCCTCGTTCTGGAGCTGAAGCATGGCATGACATACCGGTGGTTTTTATCTGGAGCTCGATTCTGCCCCTATGTCCACGATATATGTTAAGATTCGTTGGTTCTGTAATCACCACATAATCAGGCTTAAGGCCTTCCTCATTTATTATGTATTGCCAGCAAAGCCCATCACAGTCTTCTTCCATTACAGTTCCAGTAACATAGAGAGTAAAATCTCCCATTAAACCGAGTTCTTTCATCAACTTTACGCCATATACCATGGAAGCCATGCCAGCTTTCTGATCACTTGCCCCGCGACCATAGATTACTCCATTCTTGACGACTGCTTCAAAGGGATCTACTTCCCATATTTCCGGATTTCCCACTTCAACAGTATCGATATGGGCGTCCATAGCAATGATCTTTTTCCCGCTTCCGACTCTACCCAGAATGTTACCCATGCCATCGATGATGATTTCGTCAAAGCCCACCTTTTCCATTTCGTGCTTGATTCTCTGAATCACTTCCCTTTCCTCAGTGGAATAACTTTTCGTCTTTACTAAATCTCTCATGAATTCTGTAAGTTCGTCACGGTATTTCTCTGCTGCCTTTAAGATTTTTTCATTCATTGAATCAGTCCTTTCTTTTGAATACTAATTTATCTAAATTATACTTTTTTAATGCAAAAAGCCAAAACAGATATGAGGCTAATATAAAATAATCGGGGACTTCTCAACCGTGACAAACTTTTATTTTCGTATTGATTCGTATTTGTAAGCTTCTGCGATTTTTAGCGGACTATTCAAGTGTCTTTGAACAAATTGTCCACAATTGCTGCCAATTTTATTTTCTTCTAGCTCACCAATACTTAAAATCACCTGGTAACCAAGTTCTTCGAGTTTTTCAATAAGGCCTGAATGATATGGAAGTGCTTTTCCTTTTGGATCAACTGCAGATTCAATTTTATTTCCAATTGCTCGATATGTAGGATTTATAGGGGTGATTTTAATCAAAAATTTATCAGGATCAAAAAATGCGTGAAGTTTGTCGGCTTCGACTATATTTTCTTTACCAAGAGCAAAATTCAGTGTAATTTTTCTATCTCCATCACGGTAAAATTTCTCTCCATAAGCAGCTATATCCTTAAAACCCCACTTTTTAACCGGAATTATAGTTTCGCGCTGGTGATAATCTGTTGAATGGATTGAAAATTGAAGCTGAAACCGGCCTGCGAAGTATTCGTTCTTGATGTTGATTAGCTCTTCAAAAAAAACTTCTCTCCCAGCGGGAGCAACTGTGGAAAGTGATGGAAGTAATCCGGGCGCCTCATATCTGTGAGGGAGTTTTTTCAAAACTTCTAGAACTTCATCATTCAATGCAGGTTCACCCATTCGTGCAAATTGGATTTTGAATTTTCTTGAGGGAATTTTCAATCCTCCAAATCT
>NZ_CEYIHJ010000042.1:4241-12397 GCF_982836095.1 Kosmotoga sp. | reverse complement strand
TTTCCAGGACCGCCTTTTGTCATTATATCAATAAGCCCGAACACCTGGAAAAAAGCGTAAAGCATATTCATTATGAGCAGGAAAAAGGTTGTTGGTGAGAGCAGTGGCAACGTGATCTTAAAAAACTTCCTAACACTTGAAGCTCCATCAATGGAAGCGGCTTCTAAAAGTTCCTCTGGAATCGTTTGCAATCCTGCAAGAAAAAAGATGATATTGTACCCGAGCATTTTCCAAGAAGCAGCGATGATAACAATTACAAGAGCAAGATTTCCGTTCATCATCCAGTTCAGTTTTACATTGAAAAGAGTCTTGATTATGTAAACTATTGGTCCGCTCGATGGGTCAAACATCAACGCCCAGATTGTCCCCGCAACTGCTGGTGAAATAGCATAAGTCCAGATGAAAAGAGTGCGATAATAATTCAATCCCTTTAACCGTTGATTGAGAACAACAGAGATCAACAAGCCTATGGTAATACCCAATGCAACGACAGCAGCAGCAAAGACAAGCGTAATAAGCAAGCTATGGACATAATCTGTCGATTTGAAAAGTTTGGTAAAGTTATAGAGCTTTACAAAAATAAGTCTGTCCCCAAATGGGGATACCCTGAAAAAGCTCATGTATAGAGATTGTATTGTGGGAATTACAAGAAAAATAATCACAACCACAATTGAAGGAGAGACAAGCAAATAAGGTAGAACTTTATTAGGAAATCGTCTTTGCATTTTACCACCTCTGAGTGAAAACTGAAACCGGGGGAATTCTTCCTCCCCCGGCATGTAGGAATGCAATTACTTACCGTAAATCATTGTGTACTCTTCAAGAATAGTATTGGCCTTCTTGGCAGCATTATCAAGTATGCGCTTCGCCTCTTTTTTATAGTTTGTACCTGTGTATTGAAGGGCTTCCTCAATAGCAGAATCAACGACGTCCCTTATGGCAACAAAATTCCCGAGCCTTACACCCTGAGCCTCAGGAACCCTTGTGCCAGAGAGAATCTGTAAGAATGCGGTCAGGTGGTTCGGATGTTCGACAAACCAACCTTCGTCTAAAAGAGCCTTAACGGCACTGTTTGTAGCCGGGAAATATCCGGTAGACTTATGCCATTGCATTGTAACTTCCGTTTTCATCACATATTGAAGAAATTCCCAGATGGCTTCATATTCTTTCTGAGTATGCCCTTTCATGACCCAAAGCGTTGCGCCACCGATAACTGAATTTCCTCTCGGATAGCCTTCTATCCTCGGCAGGAATGTTGTTCCGACATTGAAATTAGCTTTGGATTCAATCGAGCCCACGGATGATGTCGATTGGATAAGCATCGCTACCTGGCTTGATAGGAAAGCCTGGTTAGCACTGTATTCTCTTCCACCGTAAACCAACACTTTGTCCTGAGCCCACTTCATCCATTCAGCCATGACGTCGATACCGAAGTCTTTGTTGAAGTAAACTTCAGTAGCCTTAGCCTTTCTTCCGTTTTCGTTGTTTGCATAGAACTGGGCATGGTAAGCATGCATCTGCTCGAAGACCCAGGCAGGCCAGCCAAAGGAAATTCCCCCAGGAGCTGCTCCAGATTCAACAATCTTTCTCCCGTACTCATAGAGCTCACTGAAGGTTGTAGGCGGTTTGTTTGGATCTAAGCCTGCGGCTTTAAAAATATCTTTGTTGTAGTACAATATTGCGGTCGATGAATTAAAAGGCATTGAGTAGAGCTTTCCATTAACTGAATAATACTCAAGAATAGGTCCTATCACATCTCCCCAATCGAAATCCGGACCAGCCAATTCATACACCGGTACTATTGCACCACTATCGAGCATCGTTTGTAATCCCACTTCATAAACCTGGACGATGTGCGGTTGATCATTTGCTCTGTACGCGGCGATGGCCTTAGTTAGCGTTTCAGCATAAGAACCTGTAAACTGAGCTACAACCTCGATGTCAGGATGTGTAGCATTGAATCCGTTAACAATTGCCTCAACTGCAGGTAGTCTGCTTCCACTCATTGCATGCCATAAAGTGATGGTCACTTTTGGGAGAGCTACTGTCATCAGCAGGACAATAAAGAGAAAAACAAGAACCTTCTTCATGCATAACCCCTCCTTAAAAATTTTCCTCAATTTGCTCGGAGCATCAGTGAAATCAAAATCACGATAAATCGTTGCAAAACTCGGAGAAAAACCAAAGATATAACGAGGCATCCATTAATAGGCAATAAAATTATAACAGATTGAATTTATGTCTTATCAAATTTTTGCATGTTATTCTTTATATGAGTACATATACGTTATAGAGGGGGATAGTTTTCATGTTTGAATACCGAAAAAGCGAGGATATAGGAACTTTTGAGAAAATTGCGAGTTTTTCTTTTGCTGTCAGGCATTCACGCCACGAACTTTTGAGAAAGTATATAGCAGAAGCCTTAAGCGGTGGTGCAGAGCTCTATACCGTTCAAGAAAGCTCCTTGGTCGTTGCAGGTTATATACTCTATCCCTTCAAAATGAGGTTGAGGAATTCAATGGTTAACATGGGCGGGATAGGGCTTGTATGCTCCAGACCTGATTACAGGGGGAAGGGTGCTATAAGGTTCATGCTGCAAAATGCCGCCAAGACGATGAGGGAAAAAGGCATGCAAGTTTCTGTCTTGTATCCCTTCAATGTGGATTTTTATAGAAAATACGGCTGGGAACTCTTTTTCAAAACAAAAAAACTCGTTCTTCCACCTACTACAATCAAAGTGGAAAGCAACCCGTCAATGAATTATCAGTTTTTATCTTTCCCGGACAGTGACGTGAAAGCTTTCTACAACCAGATGGCCAGGACGCATTATAATTTAGCTATTAGAAATGATCACCAATGGCGAAGGCATTTAAAAGTCTTTTTCAATGATGAAGCATCAACAGGGGTTGTGAAATTCAGCCGGAACGAAAAAATAACCGGAATGTTAACACAATATCTCAGCAGGAGTGAAAAAGGTTTCGATTCTTATCTTACGGTGAAAGACTTCTATTACATAGATCAAGAAACAAAACTCTCGATGCTTGGCTACTTGAGATCTCTTTCTCACCAGGTAAAAGAAATCACATTCTATACCGCTGAAGATTTCGAACTGTGGCCTTACCTTGCTGATAGACCCACTGATGAGAAGCTGGAGACCTCCGGGATGATAAGAGTACTGAACCTTGAAAGCCTTAATGGGCTCAATGTTGATTTTGAAATGACTCCTTTAAGAATAAAGGTTATGGATAACCTGCTTGAAGAAAATAATGGAACATTCGAAATCCAAGCAGAAAACGGAAAGCTCGTTATTCAAAAAAATAGAAGAGAACCAGAACTTGAATGTGATATCTCTGGCATATCTTCGGCTTTAAGCGGTTTTACAAACTTTTCAGAGCTTATAAAAATTGGAAATGCAAAACCATTAAAAAAATTCACTCAAGCAGATGTATCAAAAAGCGTTACCTTTCATTCTGAGCCATTTTGATTGTTGGCTTTTAAAGAAACTGATCTTTTTCGTTAAAGTAATAGCTGAGAACAGAAAGGAGATGATATTATGCTACCAAATGTCTCCGAAGAAATGACTTTGAAAGAGATTGCTGATTTACATCATGAGCTTTATATGATTCTCCAGCATCTGGGGTTTGATTTGAATACCGGTAAAATGACAAGCTTAAAAAGTTCCTGTCGAAAGAAAGGACTTAACTTACCAGAAGTACTTAAAGCTCTGAACACGAAAGTAGAAGAACTGAATTTAAGAAACAAAAAAATCAATAACGCCCTAAAAAAGCAAAATAGAAATATTTAATTTCTTTTGTAATTGACTGCAGCAATTCCCACTATTGCAAGCCCAAGGGCAACTAAAATGCTCGCTGTAAGCGATTCGCCGGGTATGAAAAGCGCAGAGAATATGGCCCCAGACAGGGGAATCATAAATCTGTATATGGTTACTTCTCCTGCTTTGTTGTATTTCAATACGGTATACCAAAGAGAAAAAGCTGCCGCTGATAGAAAAGAGGAATATAGAAGCAGAACAAAAGCCAGTGGGGTAAAGTGCAAACCTTTATCCATTCCCGGAAAACCAATACCAATCAAGAATATAGAACCCATAAGCATTTGCCAGCCAGACACGGCAAAAGGATTGACACCTTGGGAGAGTTCCTTGGCAAGGATTGTCCCCACAGCTCCCACAAACGTTGAAAGTATTAACAGCCCTTCTCCAGAAAAGCTGAAATCAAGATTTAAGCCTTTTTCAAAATTCGCAAGCAATATTCCTGAAAAGCCCGCTGAAAGCCCCATAACTTTTTTCAAATTTATTTTATCGTTTTTGTACACAAAGTGTGCGAGCAACACGACGAAGAAATTCCCGCTCGCGATAATGACCGATGCTTTTACACCTGTGGTATTAGAAAGCCCATTATAAAAAAGAGTGTATTGCAGAGATGTTTGAAGAAGCCCCAGCAAAAAAAGCCCCAACAATTTACGCCTTCTCGGTCTTACCTTCCTCATTTGAGAACTAAATAGAAAGAGCATTAGACCCGCTCCAAGAAAACGCATTCCTGCGAAGACAAGTTTTTCAGCAATATCCCCTGAAGATATGTTCAATTCAGAAAAGCTGATTTTCAAAACAGGAAAAGCGCTTCCCCAAAGAAGTGAAGCTGCGATTGCCATCAATGCAGCATACAAAGGTTTTTTTGCTTTGATCTTCATTGCTACCTCCTGAAGGCTCTTTCAACTATTTTACCAGCAAATCAAAAAAATAATTCCCATCGTTTTACCCCAAATTTATAAGAATGTTCCTCTTTTGCTGTAACCTTCAGAGAAGCTTCAGAAGCAGCCTGATTGACGAGTTTTATCATATTCGTTCTTTATTGGAAGAGTTGAGTTTGTGACTATTAGGAGAACCAAAAAGCTCCCGCAATCCTCAGCAAAGTAAAGTCAAGGGGAGCTATTTCAAGCTCCCCAATGCTTTTACACTTTTGCGTTAATGAGTTCCTTAATCGCTGAAACCGCTTGTTCTGTCGTCATGTTGCGAATATCAACACCTTTGTGTTTTTTCGCATCAAAACCGGCGTTTTCAAAGGCATCTCTATACATTTTTGATTGCATAGTGGGGTCACAACCTGCAACATAGAGTTCATCAATAGTTTTGTTCTCTGTGAGTGTTTTCAAATACTCGTCACCGTCTGTCGCGCAAAGCTGTGGGTGAAGCGAAACGAAATCAACAAGGTTTTCCCTGCGTATTGCATTCAATACCTCGAATACGTCCATTTGGTGAAAGGAAGGACAAGTTCCTTGACAAACACACAGTAACAATCCTTTCTTTGCCATGTTTATTACCTCCGATCTCCAAAATATTTTATAGCTTCGCTGGGGCAGACTTTTTGACAACCACGGCAAAACTCCACACAGTGTTCAGGCTTTGATACTACCGGCTTTCCGCTTTCTACAGAGTAAACCTCGTGGGGGCAGAAATTCGCACAGGTCAAACAACCTGAACAGTTTTCATAATCAATCACTGGATGCCAGTTTTTCGCCATTCACTTTCTTCCTCCTTCGGCTGTTATAACTTCTTCAAATCCTCAAGAACTTTAAGGACTATTTTTTCAACATCTTCATCATTAAAATCCAATGTTGGAGCTTTTGGAATACCAAGCTCGCTGATAGTTAGAACATAATCTGGTTTTATGCCTCTTTGCTCCAAAATATTACTTGCACATTTAAGAACACACCCATTTATCACCACCAGTTTTTTGGCATCTTTGGCAATTTTTATATGAGTTGGTGAATTTGCCGCTACTGCTGCAAGGCAACACATTCTTGCGCCAGTATTACTCAAAGTCAGTTTCTTAGCAATTTCGTTGCCTACCTGCCCCACACTTGAAGCTCCATCACAAGTCAGTACGATGTATAGCTCCTTTGATTCCTTTGCGCAATGAGGTAATATTGTCCATTCTTCTTTTGCCATTTTTTCACCTCCCATATATATTATATTGTATAGTTGCACGAATATGCAACGATACTTTTATAGCCCCTATCAACAGCATGAAAAGCCGGATATATAGTTATGCAACTTAAAATACATGTGAATTAAAGAACAATGTACATTTATTACTTGAAATAAAAAAGGCTGCCCTAAGGCAGCCACTTTCTAATATCTGAAGTATTACTTTTGCGGCAAATAATATACATTGACTCCTCTATCGATAAGAGCTTGTATATCCGTCATATCATCAGAACCAGGTGTTACATCAAGAAGGTTATACCTGAGATAAACAAAATCGCCACTTGCAACACCCGAATTGTCTACAAGGGGTTGAATGTCAGTTATGCTGTTTTGGTCTAAAACAAGATGTCTTAAATTCGTCAAATTTTGGAGTTCGGTTATGTCTGAAATATTATTGGAACTAAGCCACAAAGAATTGATAGCTGTCAAATCTTCAAGAAAACCAAGTTCTGAAATCTCGTTGCCACCAAGTCGAAGCTCGTAAAGAGCTGTAAATGATGCCAAAAAGGTCGCGTCTGTATTTGTAAGATCAAGGTACTCAAGTTGCAAATTTGTTATTTGCGTTAAACCATAGATGTGTGAAAGCTCAGAATGTAAAAACGGGTTTCCGCTTAAGTATAATATCTTCAAATTAGTTAAATTTTCCAGTGGAATTAAGGATGTGATGTTGTTGTTAATCGCATAAAATCCTATAAGCGTTGTATATCCACCTATTACTGAAATATCACTAATCTGATTGTAATCAAGATATATGTGCAAAATATTGGTAAATTCTGGTAGCGATGAAATATCTGAAATCTGGTTATGACTGAGTGCCAGTGTATATAAACCCGTTATGTTTTCCAAAGGGCTAATATCTGTAATTTGATTGGCAAGCAAATTGAGATAATCCAGATTTGTCAAATTTTGTAGCGATGTGATATCACTTATTTGATTTGATTGTAGATATAACCATTCGATGTTTGTTAACCCCTGCAGTGGTGTTATATCGGAGATTGAATTTGTATTTAACCACACCCATTTAAGGCTTTCCATATACTCGAGACCTGTGATATCAGCAATTCCTAAATTATCGGCCTCCAGCTCAGTAAAGTCACCAAGTTCTTTCGCGTAAGCGGTGGCTGTCGCTGCTTTGCCAATTCGAGGAAATACCACTGCTCTTAAATAACTGTCTGGCATACTTACTTCTTCTCCAAGATCCATCGCTTCATAAATTGCAATCTTATCTAACCAAACTGCGTTCTCATATGCATCGCCGGTGTTATCTCTTTTATACTCCCATTTAAGGGTATGTGTACCTGCCGGAATTTCTCTGAAAACCTGATACCACCCACTTTTTCCAGACCAATTTCCAGCGAGTACGTCATCGATATAGAAATTAAGATAATGATGGGTAATTCTTATTGAAGTCTTACGATAAAAGGTTATAACAGCATCTTGCGGAAGGTTAACCTCAACTTCAATAAAACAACTCTGATCGGCACCTATCGCACTGAGCTCAAGGGTGTATGTTCCCTCTTGAGTCTCTTCAGATTGAACAAATGGTACAGCGTCGCCGCCTGTTACCCACGGGTTTGACGTAAGATCTCCGCTTTCAAAATCCTCAAAAAAATACACAGCTCCATAGGTACCCGTGGTAAAACTTGCCACTTCGCTTAAAGCTGTTTTTTTGCCAGCTTCAGCCTTTATTTGCCAATAATAAGTTGTGGACGTTGCAAGTGGTCCAGGAGAATAGGCTTCTACTGCGAGGTCATTTGCCACTAAGGGTATGCTATCCGCTGAAGTGCCAAAGTAAACATCAAAAACAGACGGAATAGAGGAATTTGATTCGACATGCCAGCTTAGTGCAGGATTTATCGAAACATTAACCGAACCGTCTGCAGGGCTCAAAATTGTTACCACCAGCTTGGTGCAGCCTTCAAAACACCCCACAATCAAAAATAGTACTAAGACCACCAACCCCAAAAGAAGATAAAATCTTTTCACTATTTATGCCCCCTTTAATCACAATAACAATTAAATCCATAAATGGACCTCCCATGAGGAAGTTCATCGGTTTTAAGAAAGAATCTGCACTTCCAAGCAGAAAGAAGAGGAGATGCAGAAGTGTCTTGAGAATGATACAAAAAACATATACCACAAGTCAATGTTT
>NZ_CEYIHJ010000042.1:2261-4231 GCF_982836095.1 Kosmotoga sp. | reverse complement strand
AAAGCCGGATATATAGTTATGCAACTTAAAATACATGTGAATTAAAGAACAATTTACATTTATTACTTGAAATAATAAAACGTCATGAAAAAGCCAGTCTTATTAGACTGGCTTTGAAAAGTTACTACGGGCTATAGCTCCTGTAAATCCTTGGCTCTTGAATTCCAACTCTTTCTGTGAAGGTATAGGAAGTCTCAGGAGGGGAACCAGCTTTTATTGACAAAAAACACAAATCATACAACGCCGCCTCGTTTGGAATGTCATGTTCTTCGGCATAATCTGTTACCTCTGACCAAGCTGGACCTGTGTAATATGACATCATTTGCAGGAAATCGCTGGTCCATTCTATATAAACATCTATCGTTCCGTTATAGTCATCTGTGTACCCTGCTGCAGAGTCCCAATCAGAATATGCGCTCTTATCAGCTGTTGTTGTCGTTATTGCCAATATCACATTTTCCGGATCTACGATGTTGGTAATACCTTCAATCCAACTACCCGAATGGCAGGATTCAATAATGATAAAAAACTTAACACTTGAATAGCTTTCTATTATATTTTTAAGATCAGATGCACTAAAACTATGCCCACCTATGTTCATACGATCGTAGCTCCCGTGGGCAATGAAGTACAACGTAAGATTGTTTACTTTCTTTGTTTCTACAAGATACTGAATGGCATCTTCCACATTACTTGGAGCATTATCTGGATACTCAACTTGCTTTACTCTATCTGCTCCCATGAAATCAACCATAGCTTCATACATCATATTATGAATATTCGAGGCCTCAGTATAAAGATTTTGTGTGGGTGTCAGCCCATTTACTACTACTGCACCTGATATTACCCTTGGAATGATAACCCATTCAGGAATTTGTATTTTGGTTATCTTGTAGCGGATGTTTCTCCAGAAAATCGCCTTTTGGAAAGCTTCACTGGTAGATGAAACAAGTGGTTCAGGTGTTTTACCATTGAGAACAGGCCAGCCTTCTACATCTTCATCAATTATTGGCTCACCATCTTCCCCGAGTACAATAATCCTGCCAGGGTGGTTATAAAAAGCGCCAGGGGCAAGATCAAGGTAATAAAGATATCCAGAATTCTCTATTATCGGTGAAATAATCACTCCCTTATTTTCTATCTCACTTGATACATATTCGGGCACAGGTGTATAAACTTCTAAAATATCTCCTGGATTTACTTTGCCGAGATATAACGCTACAGCGGGGATCTCCGGTTCACCCTCAGCAAAAGCATAGTTCATGAATTTCATCTTGGAGATAAGTTCATCAATAGAAATTCCGGGACAGCCCACAAGAATAAAAAGAACAACAAAAGCCAAAAAAAGAAGCAAAAGCTTTCTCCACATACTTCCACCTCCCGGAATAATTAAAATCCTTCCGGGTTCAAAGAAAAATTTCTTCATAATGAAGAAGCAATTAATATTTCAGTCGTTTGCTACATGTTTGATCCTTTAAAATCTCAAATCTATTAAAAAATAGAAACGACCAAATTTTAGACAGCCATAATGAGCTCTTCTACAAATTAAACCCAATTGCATAGCCATCCCTTATAGCTTCAACAATTTTCCCCACCCTTGTCATATCACCAATGATATGTATGGGAACAGGAGCATCTACTTTTTCAAATTTACGTGGTTTTTCCCCAAAGGCAGCAACAAATATGTCCAGATCAAGCTCTATTTCCATGCCATCAGTCTTTTTGATATTCAAAGATGACTCTGAAATCTTGATTATTCTTGAGCTAGTTAATATTTTTATATTATGCTCCTTAAGTTCACGTAGCAGGTAATTTCTGCTTATTGGTTCCATGTCTTTAGCAACTTCTGGTAGCATTTCAACTATTGTGACCTCACATCCCTTAGTAGCTAGATAGAGAGCAGTTTCACAACCCACAAGGCCACCCCCACCTATGACTACTCTTTCCCCTTTCTGAAGCGCGACTTTTTC
>NZ_CEYIHJ010000042.1:0-2251 GCF_982836095.1 Kosmotoga sp. | reverse complement strand
AAATGAGAATATTTAATTTTTCAATTCCTTCTTCATCCAATACATTGGAATAGAGCACAACATTTGGTCCATCGATTCCTTCAATGGCAGGTATAAAAGGCTCAGCACCCATGGCGAGTACAATTTCGTCGGGGTTTTCCCTAATAACTGTTTCAATATCTGCAGTTGTAGTTGTTCTAACATTTACCTCAAGCTCTTTCAGAACCTCGGAATAATAGTTTATTAACCATTGCATTTTTTCCTTTCCCGGAGGGACAGAGCCTAACCTCACAGCTCCGCCAATTTCTTTTTCCTGCTCAAAGATCGTTACCCTATGACCTTTTAATGCGGCTACCCTGGCTGCTTCAAGCCCTGCAGGCCCTGCACCAATAATCACAATGTGCTTTGAAATTGAAGAGGGGGTGATTTTCTCATAACCACTGCTTTTCCCTACAACAGGATTTACCCCGCACCTAATGGCTGTTCCCATTGCGTGCCTTGAACGAATGCATTCAGAACATCCAATGCATTTGCGAATAGTTTTCTCTTTTCCATACAGTGCTTTAAGTGGCCAATCTGGATCTGCTATTAACGTTCTACCAAGAGCAACAAGGTCAGCTACTCCATTTTTGAGAAGCGATTCAGCTATTTCAGGCTCCCTAATCATCCCTACCGCAATAACCGGTATTTTGATACCTCCATCTTTTAAGAGCTTTGCCAAATTTGAACGCCAGGCTTGTTTATAAGCCATGGGTTCTAACCTTTTTTCCTTATCACCAAAACCTATATCTGCATGTACAGCCGCATAACCTAATTCTTCGAACTTTCTAACTATTTCAACGCCATCGTACTCCGGCTTTATACCACCATTAACATAATCCACAACACCGACTCTTGCCATAACAGGGTAATCCCGCCCACAAAATTCCTTTATTTTATCAATCAGCAACTTGGCAAATCTCGTTCTATTTTCCAGAGTACCACCATATTCATCTGTTCTTTTATTGGAAACAGGCGAAAGAAACTGATTGACCAAAAGTCCGTGAGCTGCTTCAATCTCCACACCATCAAACCCTGCTTTTTTGGCAATAAATGCTGCTTTTGCAAATTTTAAAGCCACCTTTTCAATTTCTTCGCGACTCATTGGATGCGGTTTTATACCATCAAGCCTCAAATCAACTTCTGATGGTGCAATTGCAGGGAGTTCCTTGCCAAATAGCCCCGGATGAGTTAATTCAACGAATGCTAGAGAACCGTATTTATGAATTTCCTCGACTAGCCTACTCAAACCCGGAACAAACCTCTCATTATCAAACCTCGGTTGAGTAGCTCCCATCATCGTTAAAGGAAAGTCGATACAAGCATTTTCAACGGTGATTAATGCCGCTCCTCCTTTCGCTCTTCGGCTGTAATGAGCTATAAATTCATCCGTTACTTCTCCAGTGATTGAAGCCAGATTAGTTGAAATTGGAGGAAAGATAATCCTATTTTTCAAAGCAAGAGAATCTATTCTCATATTTGAGAAGAGCTTTTCGAATTTCACATCATCACCTCTTTATATTTGTTTCTATGTTCACATCGACATATATTAACATATAATAGAAAACTTTGCTCACAAAAAAAGCCAGCCCTTTAAGGGCTGGCGTTATACCAAAAAATCAATAACTCCTGTAGATCTGTGGATCTTGAATACCAACTCTTTCTGTAAAGGTATAAGAAGTTCCGGGAGGTGAACCGCCTTTTATGCTCTGGAAACACAGGTCATACATTGCAGATTCATCTGGTATGCCTTCAGCTGAAGCAAGGGTTGTAACTTCACCCCAGTGAGCTGCTGAAGTATAATAAGCCATCTTCTCAAGAAAGTCACTGGTCCACTCTACATAGACGTCTGTTGTCCCGTTATAGTCATTTGTGTACCCTGTTGCAGAATCCCAATCAGGATACGCGCTTTTGGCAGAGGAAGTTGTTGCTATGGCTATCACCACGTTGCTCGCGTCAGTAATATCCACTGTGCCTTCTATCCAGCTTCCCGCATGACAAGATTCAATAATAACAGAAAACGATACTCTAGGATAGCTTTCTATGATGTTCTTGAGTGTAGATGCGCCAAAGCCATACCCTCCGATATTCATGTAATCATTGGCGCCGTGTGCTATAAAATACAGCGTAAGCCTATTTACTTTCTTAGTTTCAACGAGATACTGAATAGCGTCTTCCACATCACTTGGAGCATTATCAGGATATTCAACTTGCCTAACCCTATCAACTCCCA
>NZ_CEYIHJ010000041.1:6779-12437 GCF_982836095.1 Kosmotoga sp. | reverse complement strand
TGTTGATTCTGGCATTAGCTCAACATTGTCCATGGCTCTCAGTTCTTCGAGTAATTTCTCGGCGATTTCAAAGCCCCTCACCGAAGCGTAAAATTCCTCATTGCCAAAGAATTTATGGGTTTGCTTTACCAATTGTCCGCCAAATCTGACCCCTTCATCGACAATGAGGGCTTTTAAGCCCGCCTTTCCCACTTCAATTCCCGCCGCAAGCCCTGCAGGTCCACCACCTATGATAAGAACATCGCACTCAGTCAAGGAACTCCCCCCTTCCCTTTTGGCGGCGCACAGCCATTCCATCCTTTACCAGCGTCATGCAAGTTCTGACATTTGGAATGCCATCAACTTCCATGAGACAGGAGGAACACTTGCCAATAGCACAAAAAAGCCCTTGCGGCCTTGCCTTTTTAGGGGTATATCTGAGAACCCTTATCCCATTAGCATGCAGCGCTGCGGCTATTGTCTCACCTTCATACGCCATGAGCTCTCTGCCCTCGAAGAAAAAGCGGATCTTTTTTCCTCTTTTGAAGGTGAGAATAGGGTGCCTTTCGATTCTTTCCACCAATAATCGCCTCCGTTTTTATTTTCCCATTATCAAGTATAAGGAATAAACACGTTAAAGCGAAAAAGCGTATTATCGAGCATACCTTAGAATATTGCTCATAAACTGCTATAATCTTCAAATGAAGACGCTTATTCACGGAGGGATTCTCGTGATAAACAAAAATATGAAAATAGAAGAAATCGTTGAAAAATATCCCTACCTCATCGATTTTTTCTTCAAAGTGGGCCTTAAAGTCATGGTCTGTGGTGATATTTTGTGGGGAACTTTAGAAGAAGAGGCTATAAGGCAAGGAAAAGGTGGGAGGTTAGATGAAATCATTTCAAAGGCAAACGAAATCATAGCAATGGAAGGGGAAAAGAAAAACACCTTTCTCAACATAGGAGATGATGAAAATGCTTAAGATTCTGGGACATCGGGGCATGGGAAAAGGGGAAGGGGAAAATAGCCTTCTCTCTCTTATCAGAGCAATTCAACTTGGTGCCGATGGTGTTGAAACCGATGTTTGGCTCACAAAAGACGGTTCATTGATCCTCACTCATGATGAAGATTTGAAAAGGCTGTTTGGCGTTGATATAAAAATAAAAGAGGTGAGCTATAAAGAACTCAAGAAAGCGAGGCTCATATCGGACGAAAAGCTCACAACCCTAGAAAAGGCCTATCTTGAACTCCCGGATGATGTGGTTATCAACGTGGAAATCAAAGATCCAGATGCTGCCCGATTTGTTGTCCCGCTGGTCAAAAGCTTTGATGCATTGGAAAGAACTGTTTTTTCTTCTTTTATCCACGAGTGCTTATCTGAAGTGAGAAAAGCCGATCCCAAAGCCAAAATCGGTCTTTTAATAGGCGAGGATGCAGAGGGCAAGGGACTGGAATACATCGAAGAACTCATTGGGCATTACGCTCCTTTTTCCCTCCACCTGCCAGTCCAGATTTTTGAAAGGTTTGGCTTGAAGATAGGCTTGGAACTGCTGAAAGGCTTTCGCGATGAAGGCATAAAAATCGCGCTCTGGACATTGAATGACCCCGAATTGGCTTTGAAGGTCAAAACTCAATGTGATTATCTGATCACCGATAATTTGATGTCAATGCTTGCAATTAAAGGCAGAAGATAGAGGTTGGTGTCTCTGAATGCTTTACTTTGAAAAGTTTTTAAGTGCTTTTCTTACACCACCCGGGATAATTATCGTCATCTTACTTATAACGGGCATAATCAGTCTTAAAAAAGCATTAGCTACTTACCAGAAAATACTGGCGTATATCGTGGTTCTGACCACTTTATTTCTTTATTTATTAAGTACGGGTGTCGGGACGATTTTGTATGTAAAACCCCTTGAGCAAGCTTATTCCCCTCCTTCTCTGGATTTGCTTCAAGATCATGATGCTATTGTTGTTCTGGGAGGGGGAATAATTCTTGGAAACGGAGAGGTGGAATTGGGTCCTCACACCTTAAAACGTCTTTTGAAGGGGTTTGAGCTTTATAAGAAACTTGACAAGCCAATTGTTCTAACCGGAGGCTCCCCTCTTGGAAGAGACTCTTTGACAGAGGCAGAAGTTATGGCAACGGTGCTTGAGGAATGGGGTGTTGATTATAAAGACATCATAATTGACAAATCAGCAAGAACAACCGCTGAAAATGCTTTACAGGTTTCAGAGATTTTCAGGGCAAAAAGATGGGCCAAGGTTATACTCGTTACCTCTGCCGTTCATATGAAAAGAGCCATCGATACCTTTCAAAGAAATGCCATTAGTGTTTCCGCTTATCCAACGGATTATCTATATGACTATGCTTCTTTGAGCTGGGTGGATTTTTTGCCCGGGAAAGATGCATTGGAAGCCAACATAAGTGGCATTCACGAATTCATCGGTCAGATATGGTACAAAATTCAAGGCAGGTGAATATCCATGTGCGATACGATTGTTATAACACCCAAGATCACTGGAGGCAAAATGCTTTTTGCAAAAAACAGTGACAGGGAACCCAATGAACCACAAGCCATGGTATTCTACCCTTCACAGGTTCATGAGGAAAAAGAGCTCTCCGCAACTTATATTGATATTCCACAGGTCAGAAGAACAAAAGCCTTTTTGCTTTCAAAGCCTTCCTGGATCTGGGGTGGGGAAATGGGTATCAATGAGGACAATGTGGTAATAGGAAATGAAGCCGTGTTTACCAAAGAACATGTGTCAGAAAAGGGACTTCTCGGAATGGACATTCTCAGGATAGCCCTTGAAAGGGCTTCGTCAGCTGATGCGGCTCTCAATATTATTACCACTTTGATTGGAAACCCGGGACAGGGTGGAAACGGGGGTTTTACCAAAAGATTGATGTACCACAATTCTTTCATTATAGCTGACAGGGAAAAAGCATGGGTCCTTGAAACAGCGGGCAAGTACTGGGCTGCAAAAAAAGTTGATGCCATTGGTACCATATCTAACGCCCTTAGCATTGGAAATGACTTCGATATGATTCATCCAGAAGCAATTGAACATGCGGTAAAAAAGCGCTGGTGCAAAAGTGTGGATGACTTTGAATTCAACAAAGCCTTTGGTAAAGGACTGTATGCCCTCTTCTCTGGTGGGCGGTTCAGAAAAGAGCGTACGGAGAAGCTGATCAGGGACAAGCTGCCCCTGTTAACCGTCAAAGAGATATTCGAGATATTAAGGGACCACGGGGACACTCAAAATATAACGAGAGGATCCATGAAAACTGTGTGCATGCATGCTGGCGGCATAATTTCAAGCCAAACAACCGCTTCGATGGTCTGTGAAATAGATGACATCACAACAGTGTGGGTAACCAACAACAGTGCCCCTTGTTTGTCGGTATTTAAACCCGTCTGGTTTAACAATGAAGAGAGTACGTTGCCTTATAAAACAGAAGAAGATGGCTTAAAACATTGGTATCATGGAGAACGTTTTTACAGAAACGCTCTTAAGAACTATCTAAAAGCCCGTGAATATTTCAAAGAGACTGCGAGCAACTATGAGTTGGAACTGCAGGAGAGAGTCAATACAATTTTCGAGGAAGGCACTCCTGATTTTGAAAAATTGAAAGACCTTTCAAGGGAGGCTTTTGAAAAAAGCTGGAAAATCGTTAACAGCTTAATCGACAAAACTTCGGATATGCCTCCGGGGAAACGTTCGCTGTATTTCAAGCTGTATTGGTTAATGCAAAACAGAGAATTCAAGGGTTAACACATCTATCTAAAGACCCTTCAAATAAGGGTTCTGCCTGAGAATATTTACCGCTTTTGCCGGAGAGCCATGGCCTGGAAAAACCTCCAGTTCAGGATTTTTCTCAAGCAATCCTTTTAACAGTTTCAGTGATTCAAGAAGTTTCTCTTCACTCCCTCCCGGTAAGTCCGTTCTTCCAATGGAATCGCTGAATAATGTATCACCGGTGAAAAGGTATTTTTTCATGTACAAAAAGCACACTGAGCCTGGTGTATGACCCGGCGTTTTGATTACTTCAAAACCATCTGGTAGGTTCTTTTCATTTAAAATGTTGAAACTATCAAGCTCCAAAGGTTTCATGGGATAGTAAAGTGAAAGATTGCTCCTGGGATTGTTGACAAAATCAACGCTTTCATTGAAGAAGAGATTGGCTTTCGCAAAATATGAAAGCTCAAAAATATGATCAACATGCGAATGGGTAAGGAGAATCCAAAAATTCTTCCCACCGTGCTTTTTTATTCTTTCGAAGGTCCCTTTCCCGGGATCAATTACAAAGACATCAAGACCTTTTTTGATGATATAAGTATTTTCACCAAAGAGATCTGAAAGAAACCGAATAACCATTGTATCACTCGCCTATTTATTGGATTTATTTGCATTTTTTCCTTTCGGAGGTAAGAATTCCTCTCTCGTTTCTTGTTCAATTCTCTCTTTGGAGTAATACTTGAATTGTATGCCAAGACTCGCTGAGAATATCAGCACAACCAGAAGAATCAAAATGAGCGTTTCTGGTACATTCGGGAACTTGTCTGAAAGGTATCCTGCTATCGCGATGGCAGAAAGAAAACTTCCCATCAAAGAAGTGACGGCGATTATCAATTGATTTTCGAACTTGAGCGCAATTAAAGCCACAATGACCCCGGTTATGAAAAAGTATGGATCAAGAATATTCAAATCTTTGCCAATATTCAGGCTTGAAAAAAGGTAAACACAAAGAAACATTGTAACCAGCATGGATATGATGAAAAGAAAGACCTTTCTTGCTTTTATGGATATTATGGGAAGTAAAATTGCACAGAGAAGCCCAAGTTCAATGCCATAGATATCTTTTCCCGCGGAGATGCCAAATTTGTAGCCCATATAGTAGCCCATCATTATCCAGGCCGCTGTATAAGGAACGATGAAAATCCTCCTTCCCAAAAAAGCCAGGGTGAAACCAAGGATTGCAAGCACCAAAAGGATTATAGGGTCAAAACTCTCGAAAGATTTAATAAAGACCCTAAGGCTTTCAAGGTCTGCACTTTTTAGCCAGTTAACAAGCTCATCGATAAAACTTGCAATCCCCTGGAAAATGGCAAGCACCTATATCTCCTCCTAAAATTTTAGAGTATCACACACTAATATTTTAACCGGTTTCCATGAAAGTTTTGCTTTCCTGATTCCTGGAATATTTAAATCCTGTTGTAAATTGATCAAAACACAATCTGGAGCGGCTATTTTTGCTGTATCCCGGCGCATCTATGTTTGCAATGAATTTTTCATCACAGTCTCTGATTAATAGCGGAGAATTGTATTCTTTTTGAAAATACTCTTTCAAAAGAATTAAATGTTTTACAAGACTATTAGAGGATACCAACTGTGGGAAAATTGAAGGCGTTTCTCCTCTTCAAAGCATACCTTTGCTCTACGAAAACAGTCATAAGTAAGAAGATTGGCAAAGGCAATTTTCGAATTTTCAACCATATAGTGTTCAAGGTAAGCCTGATATTTCTCGAAATTCTTCATTTTTAATGTCAGGAACTTTATAAGATTATCCCCATTAATTATAACGCCGGGATAAATAGGTATAATCAAACGAATGATTAACAGATAATTTGCAACCATTTAGTAAATTGTTAAAGAGTGTATTCATCTTTGAAAGC
>NZ_CEYIHJ010000041.1:0-6769 GCF_982836095.1 Kosmotoga sp. | reverse complement strand
GAATATGCCTGGTTGATTATGATGCAGAATAATTGTCGGCGCAAGCTTAGGCACCTTGCAAAAGCCATCAATTACACTTCCGCTTTTAGCCTAAGAAGCGAGCTGAGGGATATTTTTCTATATCGTGAAAAATTCAGGGAATGCTTTCCTTTCGCTATTGCCTTAGATATTTTTGTGTCAAAAAGTTTCGACAGGCAACCTGTTTCAGAGCAAATTAGCATCTCTTATAAGCCTGAAGAGGCTTTACAGGGGATTTTTGAGCTTACTAAATACTATACTATGAAAAACATGGGCATGCACGCTTACATGGCAGCTGCCCTTGGAATGGATGTTATAAAAAAACACAAAGTTTCCTCCCAATTTGAAATCCCTGCAAAATACTACAAAATGATGACAGCTTTTGAATTGGGTTTTTCAGATGAGGCGATCAAATACTACAACGAACTGCTTCCCAGAGAAAGTGAAATACCCGACGAAATCAAACTCGGTTATTACAATGCCCTTGGCTTGATCTCGGCACAATTCCCAGGTGATGATCACAAAGCGGTTAAATATTATAACAAGGCCATTCAGGAAGCTGATATCCCCCAAAAGGTCGATATCGTAAAGATCAATTTTGCCGATTACTACTATGGTCGGGAGAATTTCGAGAAAGCGCTGGAATTGCTCAACGAGGTTTCTTCAACTGACTTTGCTTCTATAAAAGGCTATCTTAACACCATCAAACTCAAAATATACCTTCAAACTCCTCACGATGATGAATGCAAAAAAGTAGTAGAAGAACTTGAAGTGCTCAATAATAAAAGAGAAGACTGGATAGGCAACTGGCGCTCTTTCATCTTTTTGGGGCATTATTACGCAAAAATCAATAACTATGCCAAAGCCTCTTATTACCTGGAAAAACTGAAAAATGTAGAGGATTTCAAGTTCAACTCCTACCTTCAGGGAGAGGCTTTGGTGCTTGAAGCATCCCTTGAGCTCTCAAGAAAGAACAACATAGAAGGGCTTAAAAAGATCATACAGGCCTTTCAGTTGTTGAGTTCTTATAAGACCGTTTCTCCACATCTCAGGGGCATGATAAGGAACCTCCTCGGCAGTGTCGTGGATATATTCTCACAATTGATAATCGAGATCCGTTCTAAAGACCCCTACACGGCTTCTCATACCCTCCGGGTGGCAAATATCGCTTACCGCATGGGGGGAAAGTTAGGATTATCGAGGACTCATCTTTTTTACCTGTCTGTTGGTGCGATGCTCCACGACTACGGAAAAACCATGGTTCCCACCCATATATTGAACAAGCCCGAAAAATTGAGTTTTGAAGAATATGAAATAATAAAAATGCACCCCGAATACGGCGCTTCAAGGCTTGAAAAAATGCGATTCCCTCAGGAAATTGTAAATGTGGTTCTTTATCACCATGAGAGAGGGAACGGGAGTGGCTATCCCGTTGGCCTCAAACTCTCTGATATACCCTTTTTGGCCCAGATCGTTGCCGTAGCAGATGTCTTCGATGCCCTCACCACCGATAGGCCTTACAGGAAAGCTCTGAGCAAAGAAGAAGCTCTCACATATATCGTCGAACAAGGAGAAAATCTCGCTAAAAAAGAAGTAGTAAGCACTTTCTCTAAATGCCTGAAAGAAGGTATTCACCAACCAAATGAAGCGGAGTTTGCGGATATCTGGTCAGAGATCATTGAAACCTTTCTAGCAAAATAAAATAGGGGCTTTGCCCCTATTTATAAACTTTCAACCATTAATCTTCTAATTTGTCATCGTCATCAGGAAATACCCACATTCCAGGTCCCATTAATACTGTAAACATTCACATTACCCCCTTTTTCCCAATTTTTTGTCTATAACTCAAAAATGAATTCTAATAATAGGTCGTTCGTTGTAATAGTAAGTATTTTTCTAATTTCATGTTCTTTAGCATATCTCATTCGTTTGACACTAAGATTGTACTATTTGTACGTAAGAAATTCAAAAAGGTATTATCAAAGAATATTAAGAAGAAAATGGAATGTAAATCAATGTAGTCCAAAAAAATGATGAGAACTAACCGATAATCGGATTTATTCGTCTTTGCTTCTGTATTCTTTTATTTTGAATATCTTTATTATCTCAGACGTTTGAACTGCGATATTGTTCAAAAAAAACGGGCTAATTGATGTTTTTTAGCCCGTTTTTAGATGATTTTAATTATCAAAGATGGGAAATAAAAAAACTAACGGTGCTTTTCAGCAGTTTTTCCACATCACATTGTCTATTAAAAGTGTGTTCAGCTCCTTCTATTACCACCAGATCATAGCCGCTTTCAGCTGCTATTGTCTCGCTATGGAAGATGGGAACAGCCTCATCGGAAGTGCCATGAATGATCCTTACCGGTCCTTTGTAATTTTTCAAGGATTCATAGCTATTTTCGTGCACCGCGCTTTCATAAAACTCTTTACTGATGTAAAGTCCCCCAACATCCAAAAGTCCTTTTTCGTTGAAACTCATTTCCCTTTTCGTATGTTGAAAAGAAAAAATTTCTCTGTTCAGCAAAGCGGGTGCCCAAAAACACACCGCCCGTGGAATCTGCGGGTGCTTTCCGCTGAACATAGCCGTTATAGTACCTCCCATACTGAAGCCAAGAAAGCCTATCCTGCTTTTACTAACATACGGTAAAGACAAGGCAAAATCGTAAATGCGTTCAAGATCGTTCAGCTCCGTTTGCAGGGTCATTTCTTCAAATGCGCCGTCACTGTTTCCAGAACCAAAGAAGTCAAATCTGATACTCATAATGTTTTGCTCACACAATGCGTCCGCGGTTCTTTTAAAGATAAAATGCGGCTCAAGGTGATTGCCGGTGAATCCATGCGAAAATATCACTGCGGGAAATTTTTGATCGCCATAAGGTTTCTGAATAATTCCAAAAAGCCTATTTCCCTCTTTTCCTATGACAAAAGGAATTTTTTCCATCAAAATGCCCCCTTATTTTGGGATTCATTCCTATAAAGTATAGCAAAACGGGCGGGTTACCCCGCCCGTTATTTCTTGCTGTGCATTCTCTCGTTTATTCAATGCCAGCGTAATCTTTTAGCGTATCCAGGAAAACCGGTGAGAAAATTAATCTCCCGATTTTTTTGTCTATTTCTTTCTTCATTATGGTTGCTCTCTTTTTCATCTCGATTGATTTTTGCTTGATATTTTCCTTGGCGTCCATTGCCTTGGCCTTAAATTCTTTGAGAGCCCTTGCCTTTTCTTCAGGGGTCATGTTCATCATTTTTTCTTTCATTGGCTCCGGGAGCTTTTTCACGAGTTCTTCGGGGTTTTCCTTGAACTGCTTTGCTCTTTCTCTTAAGGCTTCAGGTTTTATGCCCCTTTCTTGGAGTTTTCCTGCAATATTTTTTTGAATTATCTGCTTGAACTTTTCTGCTTGTGCAAGTGTTATGTTCTCTTTGAAAAGCGTTAAAACAGAATCACGTATTCTGGCAAAAGCACTTGCCTGTTCTTTTAATGCCTCATATATTCTTTTGGTCTGTTCATCGTTACCGCTAATTAAAGCTTCTCTAAGCTTTTCAAGTAGCTCGGTTTTGTTTCCATTTAACTCATCAACTTTTGCTTTCGCATCTATAAGACCCTCATACAGCGTAGCTGCCTGATCTTTGCTGAGATCGATCGCTCTAAAAACCTCAAGAATCCTGACTGACATCGCCAGTTTTGCAACATCAGCTTTCGAAGTATCTTTGGAGTAAGTTTCAGCGGCTAAAACAGCGGTCAAGGACAGCAAAACAACCATGAAAACCACCAATGTTTTTCTCACAATAAATCCCTCCTCTTTTAGAGTTCATACATTCTTTCGACGCTCAATAAGGAGAAGGGTTGAGTTTCTAATAATTTTCTAAGATTTACTCTCTGCTTTTTGTGGTTTGTTCGAATGGTAAGTTAAAACAGATACATCGGAAAGTATTACAGGTGTTCCACTCATGGAGATAAATATTAGTTTTTCGCTATCCATGGATTCAACAGTACTCATAGAGGTTTTTAAACCTATTATCGCGTTGGCTCCAAAATTTGCGGCCTGAAACTTCAAATCCTCTAAAAGAGAGAGTTTTAATGTATCGAGTTCATAGGTTAAGGAGAGTGCGTTAGCCATTCCGCTCGTGGTTACGGGCATCTTTATGGATTTCATGTTCAGCTTCAAAATTGCCTCGGCGGATATTGCCTGAAAGTACCTTTTGATATCGACCGGAATGGTATCCACAGTGAGTACCATAACATCTGGAATGGCGGTTTCCGTTAATCCATGACGATTTTCTTTACTGAGCTTGCTCGCACATTCAAGACAATAATTTTTCCCATCAATCTTGACCATCTCGTCTTTTGGAAAGCGCTTCTTGCATGAATAACAGACTTTAGACATTTTAAATCCCCCTGTATTTCACTTGATCGCTCACTCTCATTTTAACAAAAAACTGTCAGAATGCAGCGAGAAGAATACCAGCCACTCCCCCTCCAAGAATAATCCATATGGGTGAAAGTTTTTTTAAGAAAATCAAAGCCAAAAAAGCGCAAATAAAGATAAACATAGAAGATAGGTCAATCACGGAAGCGGATCCAATCCGGTAAGTCGCAACAAGTATCAAAACAAGGGCAGCCCCTTTTAGAGCCTCGATAAGACGCTTTTCATCAACAAATCTGGTAACAAGTTTCAATGTTTTTAAAAGTACATACACCCACAAAATGCTGGGAAGTATGAATCCCGCGGTTGCTAATAGCGCACCGGTTAATCCATAAAGCTTGTAACCGATGAAAGTCGAAGCATTTAATCCTATTGGTCCAGGGGTCATCTGGGCAATCGAAAGGAAGTCCAGAAACTCTTGTTGGGTAAACCAATGATGTATCTGCACAACTTCGTCTTGTATCAAGCCAATAGCCCCGTAACCTCCTCCAAAGGCTATAAGGCCGATTTTAAGAAAAGTCAAGAAAATCTCAATCATTCTTATCACCCTGTATCATGTAAACAACGACTGTTGTGACTAAAACTGTCCAAAACAAAGGTAATTTTAGAATCAGTACCAGAAGCGTTATAACAAACAACGAAATTAGCACTTTTTTTCTTTTGAGTTTGTTTAGAATCAACTGATAGGACAAATAAACCAGTACGGCTGTAATAGTTGCCCTTACCCCGCGAAGAAAACCGGAAAAGAGCGGGATGTTCACAATGTTTCCAAAGAGAATACCTACAAGTACCATTATTGTGAACGGAGGAACAGCAACCCCAATTAATGCTGCTATTGCTCCTGAAACCCCTGCAATGTTACTCCCCAAAATGAGTGAGAGATTCACCGCAATAGCACCTGGTATACTCTGGGCCCTCGCCACTGCTCCGAGAAATTCGTCATCTGAAACTATGGCGTACCTCTTCACCACGTACTCTCTTATAACTGGTATCATGGCATAGCCGCCACCTATTGTTATTGCACTTATAGCTGCAAAAATCGAAAAGAGCTTAAATAGTTTTTTTGTCTCCATCGCATCCATAACAGAAAGATTTTACTACATAGTGGTAAAATTAATACAGAACCTCAAAAGATGAGCACATGTAGAGAATTCTCACATATAATTATACTTAAAAGGAGGTGGGGATATGGAAAGCAAGCTGAAATGGGGTGCAAAAGTCATATCTGAAGATGGCAAAAATCTTGGAAAGCTCACAAGGGTTGTTTTTCATCCTTCAACTAATGAAGTTACCCATATTGTTGTAGAAAAGGGTGTCTTCAACAGGAGGGCAAAACTTGTTCCTATTAATTCTATTCAGTTTGCCGCCTCTGATGAGATAAGGCTCAAGATTGACGCTTCACAAATAGATGAATTGCAGGATTTTGAAGAAACCTATTTTCTTTCTGGCAAGAATGTCAATGGAGAAGTAAAGCCTCTTTACTGGCTTCGGCCTGTTGGGGACTATCCGGAAATATATCCCTTACCGCCTCTTTCAGTCAGTTACAATCTCGATGAAGACTCTCACGCAATAGAGCCAGGGGTAATAGTTGTCTCTGCCGAAGATCACGAAGTTGGAAGAGTAAAAAGCGTTTTGCTCGATGAAAAGGGCCATATAACTCATTTTATTGCTGAAATAAAAATAGATGGCAAGAGCTCTACTAAAGTTATACCTGTTGACTGGGTAAGCAAAGTGGAAGAATCTTTTTTAAAAGTTTCCGCTTCAGAAAGAATGCTGATGAAATTACCGGAAAAACCATGATTGATAAATACTTTGTTTATTACCTTGCTATGATGGTTCTTGCTTTTTCTACAAATGCCAGATTTAAGGAAAATAGCATATTATCACTGTTACCCATAGCTATAGTTGTTATTTATTTTGTTGGTAGTGGTAAACTACTCCCTGAAAAACTCAGGAAAAGAGTCCTTGTTTTCCGTGAAAGATCTTATCCCTTAAAAGACATCGATGATGCTGTTTCTCGCCTTGAAAAAGATAAAAAACTCGATCTTATTGAATTGAAGAAAAACATAAACAACATTAAGAAAAAACTGCTCAATATAGCCAAGGTTCAAAGAAAGCTTTTTGTGTTTTCATTTATTTTGGCTCCAATTTTTCCGGTGTTAACAACTTTTGGAAGCAGGAATTTGAGTCTAATGGAAAAGACGATGTTATTATTTTCAGGCTATGGGGGAATGTTAGCAGTGGTACTGGTTTCACTTGCCGGAATAAACGCTTTTTTCAAGCAAGTAAAGCGCATTGCAGATAAAATAGATAGTCTAGAAA
>NZ_CEYIHJ010000040.1:0-12668 GCF_982836095.1 Kosmotoga sp. | reverse complement strand
TAACTCGGTTCTTTGGCTTTGAGCTCCCGTAACTCGAACATCGTAACTCGGCTCTTGATCTCGGCTCTCGGATTCTCGGTTCTCGTACTCTCGGATTTTGTAACTCGAGTTTTAGGTCTATCTTAGCTATATTTGCTGCCTAAGCCTATGCTATAATTAATTAGAGGTGGTTGAATGCTCCATAAAACACATCATGTTAGCGTCCGCGGAGTGGTTATCGAAAAAGGCAGAATCCTGGTTGTTAAACACGCCCATAGCAACCGACCTCCCTTCTGGTGCTTTCCCGGTGGCCGGGTAGAAGACGATGATGAAACGTTAGCTCGGGCCCTTCAGCGTGAAATGATTGAAGAAACAGGTTTGAAGGTTGAGGTAGGAAAAGTGGTTTACACACAAGAATTTGTGCAAGAAAAGCTTCTTGAGTTTTTCTTCCTTTGCAAAATCAAAAGCGGAAAAGCAAAATTAGGAAAAGATCCTGACAACCCAGGTATCCCTATTTTGGTGGATATATCATGGGCTTCTCCTGAAGAGCTTCTTTCAATGCCTGTGTTTCCACGGACTCTTGCACGCAAAATCTCCACCGGTGAAATGCAACAGATAAATCACCAGGTGCTCTATACAAAAGAAGAGATTTCCAATCCCACGGACTAAATAATGTGTTTATTGGGTTTAACACCTCAGAAAGGAGGGGTTTTATGAAGTTCAACATCTACGCAAAGGAAATTACTGTTACTGAATCAATGCGTGAGCATCTTGAAAAGAAACTCTCCAAAGTAAACAAAATCTTCGACGAGAACAGATTCATTTCAATGGATGTAAGGATATTAAAGGAAAGAGGGCAGTACAAATTAGAGTTAACAGCACATTTATCTGGAATTGTTGTGAGAGTTGAAGAAAAGGGCACTGATTTCTATCTTGCCGTCGATAAGTTAGCAGATATTTTTGAAAAGCGCTTAAAGAGATTCAAAGAAAGAAAGTCTATAAAGCATAAATTAAGTGTGCGAGAGATAAGCGATTCGATTTCAGTATCTGAATACGCGGAAGAAGAGGGTAGTATGATAACCAGAAGGAAACGCTTCTCCATTAAGCCAATGACTCTTGAAGAGGCGCTTCTTCAAATGGAAATGCTCGGACATACGTTTTTTGTCTTCAGAAATGCTGAAAGTGGCGAAGTAAATGTCCTATACGCAAGAAAGAACGGCTCAGTTGGCCTTATTGAAATGTCAGAATGAGTTTAATGGACCGGGCTTTACGCCTGGTCCATTAGTATTTCGGAGGTGAAGAAAGATAAAGAGAAATAGAACTCAGTCAATTATCTTCAGTTCTCTTGAAGATGAAGTTAGAATAGCGATTTTAGATAGCGGTTCCCTTGAAGAAGTATTTTTTGAAGAAATGGATAATGAAAGTTATACCGGAAATATTTATCTTGGAAAGGTCGAAAGCATCGTTCCCAGTCTTGAGGCCGCTTTTGTAAACATTGGGATTGGTAAAAACGCTTTCCTCCGTTTCAAGGATTCTCAGGGAAAGCAAACTCTTGAAAAAGGGAAAAAGATTTTGGTTCAGGTAAAGAAAGACCCAATTGGCTCCAAAGGGCCTCAGGTAACTTTGAAAGTTAGCATCCCAGGAAGAAGCCTCGTTTATATACCTTTCTCTAAACACATTGGGATATCTAAGAAGATAATCGAAAAAGATGAACGGGATAGGCTTATGAAAATCGCCAGAGAATCCTTAGAAGAAGGAGAAGGCGTAATTTTCAGAACAGCTGCTTACGGTGTTTCAGCTGAGACCATTCAGGAAGAGCTGGAGAGTCTCAGAACGTTATGGCAAAAAATCGAACAGCAGTTTAAAAGAGGTAGAAAACCAAAATTGTTGTACGAAGAACCGAGCCTTGTGGAATATATACTTAGAGAACGTCTAACGGAAAATACAAGAGAAATCGTCGTGGATAACGAGTATCTCTGGCATGATGTAGTTCAAGGAATAAGCAAATTTAAAACGGGATTCAAACCTATCGTGAGATTTGTTGAGGAAGATGCCTTTTCTCACGAAGGAATCTATGAGATGTTAAAAGTTCTGTACACCAGGGTTGTTCACCTAAAAAGTGGCGGTAATATCATTATTGATAGAACAGAAGCAATGACAGTTATAGATGTTAATTCCGCGAGTGACACTACTGGAAGCGACGTCGCCGAAACTTCTTTGAAGACAAACCTTGAAGCGGCATCTGAAATAGCCAGACAGCTCAGGTTGAGAAATATAGGTGGAATCATTGTCATAGACTTCATCGATATGAAGTCTGACACAGCACGCAATGAAGTACTCAAGCGCTTAAGCGAGGAACTTAAGAAAGACAAGGCACGTTCATATATAATGGGATTCACCCGGCTGGGACTTCTTGAAATGACGCGAAAGCGCTCCACAGCTGCAATAGGGTCAAAAATCTACTCAAATTGTCCTGTTTGCAAGGGAATTGGCCTGATAGAAGCGCCGAAAATAGTTTACCAAAGGCTATTAAAAGACCTGCAAAAAGGATTTAAAGACGAGAAAATCAAAGCAGCAGAGGTGGAAGTTTATCAAAATCTCTCGGGTATCCTTACCCCAGATGTTCAAAAAAACCTTTCAAAAAGCTTCAAACGAAATTTGAAATTCAGTTTTACCTGGCCAATACCAACCACTTATAATATCAAGTTCAGCAAGAAATGAAGCGAATTTAGTAACCAAAAGAGCTTTGAGTTTTCATCAATTTGGAAATTCAAAGCTCCATTCCTTCAATTAAATCCCCAATGGATTTTAGCCAGTCAATTTTCCAGCCAAAAAGAGTTTTCTTGAGAAAATAAATACGTGGGGTTTTAAGCTCTGAAACAATCTCATAGCCATTTCCCATGCTTTTGACAAGAACGGGATAATATCCATCCTGAATCGCTTTTTCGACTTCTGAAAGCTTTATTCCAGCTTCCTTCAAGTTTTCAGCTTCCAGTACATCATTGCCTTCAAGATATATTCTGTCACAAACTTTTCGTTCAGCTTCATTATAAAGAGTGATCAGTTCATGATTTACTTTATCAAGTTCGTTGGCATAAAATGGGATAAAGACAGAAGAGACCTTTTTTGGGTTATATAAAAGCTTTTTAACGTCGTTCAATAAAAAATTGCTCATTTTTTCATAACCTGAGAGGTTCAACTCATAGGTATTTATAAGAGATGTAAACTTGAAAGCATAACGTGATTCCGTAAAATCTTTCACATATTGTTGATATTCCGAAAGAACTTCAACAGGTGTTTTACGAAATTCTCGAAACCATAATAAAAAGCACACAGCAAGTATAATGACAAAAGATGTAATGGCCACGATTTTCAGCTTTTTAAGCACAAAGCACCCCCATATAAAAGCTTTCAGCTAAACTAATGATAACATAAAAAAAGAAGCCTTTCGGCTTCTCTTGGTGGGTGCGACAGGGATCGAACCTGTGACCTCTTCCGTGTGAAGGAAGCGCTCTCCCGCTGAGCTACGCACCCATCAGGAAGATTTTAGCATTCCCTATGTTGCATGTCAAGGCTCATGGCGCTTACCTCTTTAATATCGATTGTGCAGTGTTTAAAACTTGAATCCTTCATTAAAAAGCTTTTCGCATGTTTTCACAACTTCACTGTCATATAGAATATTGCTCTTCTTTTCAATTTCTCTCAGTGCTTCGTCATAATTCATAGCTTTTCTGTAAGGCCTATCATGAGTCATTGCTTCCATAACATCGGCAACAGCAATGATTCTTGCTTCTTCTTCAATGCTCCTACCCTTTAGACCTTCCGGATAACCAGAACCATTTAGGCGTTCATGGTGATGAAGTATGGTTCGATCCACAGACCAGGGAAAATTAACACTGTGAGTGATAGTATAACCAACTTCCGGGTGATGCTTTATAATATTGAATTCTTTCGCATTCAATTTACCAGATTTCAAAAGCACCGACTCCGGAACTTCTATCTTGCCAATATCATGAATATTCGCAGCAAACTCTATTGCCCTGACTTTTGTCGATGGGAGACCGAGCTCTTTTGCAATTTCTTTGGAAAGTTTGGCAACTCGCTTTTGATGACCTATGGTATAAGGGTCTTTCTTTTCTACAAAAGAAGAGGTTATTTCAGCAAGGTTTACGATCGACTGCTGGTAATTATCAGCGTGCATCTTTTCATCTTTGAGAAGCTCTTGCAGTTTTAAAGTAATCATCTTTGTTTTTTGATGTGAAAGAGAGTTATTCAAAGCATATGCGACATATTTTGACAAAATCTCGAGAAAGGAAATTGCTGTGCGTGTGATAGCATTGACCTTACAGCATGCTGTCAAAATAACTCCTGTTGTAGATTCTTTTATCCTCAATGGGATAATAAGAATCGAACGTGCTTGAACTCCATTGGAAATGACTTCGTTAACCATTTTCTTTAACCCATCAGTTATCGTATCCGCTTTATCTTTTCTGAGGCAAAGGCTCAGATTGCAATCTGGAATATACACGATTTCACCCGTTCGCACAGAATATGCAAGTTCTCCTTCCTCTTTATAAAGAAAAATCGGTGGGATCTGAGCAGTATTAACTTCTTTTTGCTTTATCCATCCAGAAAGACAATGAAGTCCTTGAGACTTAGAATCAACTACAAAAATAAATGTTGATTCACAACCAGATATTTTCTTCACATAGTGATGAACCGCTTTACAAAGCCTTTTCGTGTCCAAAGTCTTTATGAGGCTTTCTGTTACCCCTTCAAAAAGGGGGCCTTGCCAGTTAGCCATATTTCCAGCAAATGGTTCAGTAGTACTTATAAAAACAAATTGAACATTTCTTCCCCCCAGTGTCATAAATCCCGTTGTTACAGAGCACTTGAAGCTGGTTCCTCTCATACTGGTGAATTCAACTTCAAAAGGTTCATAGCACCGCTCGGGGAACTCTATTGGTGTGCTTAAAAAATCTTTAAAATTCTTGTTTTCAATCTCAGCAAACTCTTCGGCGCCGATGGCTCTTAGCATACTATCACTTGCGGCGACTATTTTTTCTTCGCAAACTCCAAAAACAGCATAAGGTAGCGCCTCAATAATTACTTTGAGAACCGAAAGCTCTTTGCCAGATGTTTGAGAAAGCTCTGAAGACACATAGAGATGTTCCCCAAGCATATATATCCCCCCTTAGCCTGCAAATGAATGATATTTCTTATAGCCACTGAATTGAATAAAAAGGGAAAGTATTTTGGGTTAAGAAATAAAAAAATACTTAAAAGGGTAACTGTTTAGAAAACAATGAAAATTATATAAAAGCCATCACAAAATGTTTTCAACAGCTACAAAAACCAAAACAGTTATGAGTTAAATTGAACTTAAGATTTAATCATAAGTATCCATTCACTTATGATGTTCACAAGCTATATTTCAAAGTTGACAAGCTGAAAGAGAAGTCATATAATATATGTGAAGTGCATATATATGAACAGGAGGTGATCTGAATGCCTTACGGATTTGGTCGAGGATTTGGATCGGGCTATGGTAGAGGTTTTGGACCAGGTTATGGCTGGGGTCGCGGCAGAAGGTTCGGACCACGTTGGGGAGGTTATGCTTATGGTGAGCCCGGCTTTGGTTATGGCCCATATGAACCAGACCCTGCTGCAGAGGAACAAATGCTTCTTGATTACAAAGCTTATTTAGAGGAAGAGAAAAAATACCTTGAGCAGGAGCTCACAGAAGTCAATAGAAGAATTGAAGAATTGAAAAATCAAGGGAGGTGACAGTATGCCCGGATTTGACAGAACTGGTCCAATGGGTGAAGGCCCAATGACAGGCAGAGGCCTTGGATACTGTGCCAGACCCGGTACAGGTGCTTATGGTTATGGTTACAGTAGGCGCTGGTTTTGGCCTGGCCGAAGCTTTTTTGGAGCGAGAGGCCCCGGACTTGCCTGGAGACACGGATGGTTTGGAAGAGGATATGGACGGGGTTATGGCAGAGGATACGGATGGTTTGGAAGAGGATATGGACGAGGTTGGTGGTAATTTAAATCAGACTTAATATCTGATGCGGGAGCGAAGCTCCCGCTTCTTATGAAAAATATAGCAGCCATAAATGCAAAGACAAACAAGGTGGTGATCTTTTGAAAATCGCAGTTGTGAGCGGAAAAGGTGGAACGGGAAAGACCACTGTTGCCACTAATCTCGCGTGGGTTGCAGCATCAAAAGAACCTGTTCAACTTCTTGATGCTGATGTTGAAGAGCCAAATTCTCATCTCTTTTTTCATGTCAAATATACTGGTGAAACTGATGTAGAAATACTTCTTCCGCGTGTTAACAAAGAGAAATGCATTTTATGCGGAGAATGTGCCAAAGCCTGTCAGTTTGGTGCCATATCGGTTTTCAGTACCGGTGTTCTTGTTTTCGACAACCTTTGTCATGGGTGCGGAGCGTGCAGCATAGCTTGCCCTACAAAGGCTATTTATGAAGTAAATAAGCAGATTGGCGTAGTAAAGACTGGCATAATACATGAAAAACTAACTTTCGGTACTGGGCTCCTAAACATCGGGGAACCTTCAGGTGTAAGAGTGATTAGAGAGTTAAAGAAATTCATCGATGAAAGTAGGACTGTTATTGTTGATGCTCCTCCGGGCACTTCTTGCCCTGTCGTGGAAACACTCCGTGGTATGGATTATGCTCTTATGGTAACTGAAGCAACCCCTTTTGGGCTTCATGATTTGAAACTCGCAGTTGAAGTTGTCAAAGAAATGAACATACCTATGGGGATAGTAATAAACAGAGCTTCCGATGATTACACAATGATCGAAGAGTTCGCTTCTTCAAAAAACATACCTATACTTGAAAAGATTCCTTTTGATAGAGAGATTGCGACCGCTTATTCCAAAGGCTTTTTGTTTGCTGAGATGAAAAAAGAATGGTTTGAACGCTTTGAAAAGCTTTATGAAAAGATTGTCGGGGTGATAGCATGAAACAAATAGCTGTAGTCAGTGGTAAAGGCGGCACTGGAAAAACAACACTTTCCGGTTCATTGTCTTTTCTTTTTGAAAACCATGTTATGGCGGATTGTGATGTGGATGCCCCGAATCTTCATTTGCTAATGGAACCCAAGCTCTTAGAGACTCATGAATACTTTGGTGGAAAAAAAGCAGAAATTGATGATCGCTGTACTGCGTGTGGAATATGTATGAATACATGTCGATTTAGCGCAATTATTCCAGGAACTCCTTACAAAGTCGATCCTTATGCGTGTGAAGGTTGTAATGCCTGTGTGTTAACCTGTCCCGAAGGAGCGATCACTCTGAAAGAGAGTAAATCAGGAGACTATTTCTTGTCCAAAGCAGCTGAGCTCTCTTTATCTCATGCTCTTCTAACTCCTGGCGAAGAAACCTCTGGAGGTCTTATTGCAGAAGTGAGAAAGCTCGCATTAAAAGTTGCTGAACAGGAAAAGCGCGATTATGTAATTATTGATGGTGCCCCTGGTATTGGTTGTGCGGCATCTTCGTCAATTACAGGAGTTAATTACGTTATCATTGTGGCAGAGCCAACAATTTCTGGAATGCATGATCTTCAACGTATTGTCGAAACTACAAGACATTTCATGAGAAAGTTTGGTATTGTTATCAACAAATTCGACTTAAATACCGTCAAAGCAGATGAAATAGTGAACTGGTGCAATAAGGAGAAAATAGAAATACTCGGGAAAATTCCCTTTGATCCGGAAGTAAGAAATTCAGCCATCAGAGCAGAACCTGTTGTAAAAAGCGGAGATTCACCTGCTGCAAAGGCAATCAAGAAAATCTATTATAAACTACTGAAAATCATAGGAGGTGTAAACCATGAAGTTAGCGATACCTGTGATGAGTGATAACGGCTTTGACGCTGAAATTTCGGAACATTTTGGACACGCACCATACTTTGCCTTTGTTGAACTCGATGGTAATACAGTACTCGGTGCAACGGTGGAGAAAAATCCTTTTGAAAGTCATGGACCTGGAGAAATACCAGGCTATATTCACGAAAAGGGAGCAACAGTTTTGATTACGCGAGGCATAGGAAATCGTGCAATAGCATTCTTTGAAAATTTTGGAATTCATGTTGTCAGAGGAGCTACCGGAACTGTTAGAGATATTGTTGATGCTTATCTTTCTGGAAATCTTGAAAGTTTTTCCTATGAACCAAAAGAAAAATTTCATAATTATTAATTAAAGGAGGAGAAAGAAATGAAAATCGCTATTCCAGTTAAAGAAAAATCACTTTCTTCAGAAGTTGACGATCGATTTGCAAGAGCTGCTTTTATTCTGATATACGATATGGAAAACAAAACAACAAAGTTTCTTGAAGACATAGCAGCACAAGCGCACGGTGCCGGACCAATGATGGTTGAGGCGCTTGCTAAAAATGGGGTTGACATTTTAATAGCTAAAAGCCTTGGCCAAAATGCCTTTACCGCGATCAACCAAACAGGTATCAAAGTTTATCTTGCTAAGGAAGGTACAGCCGAAGAAAATATAAAAAATGTGATTGATGGTACCGCAACAGAAATGGAAAAACCTGGTCCATCTTTCCATTAAAAAGGAGGAAGAGAGATGCCGTGGGTTAGAGAAAGCGATTGTACTGGATGTGAGCTTTGTATAAAAGCCTGTCCTGTTGAAGGGGCAATAACCATGCGCAATGGGAAAGCATATATAGACAACAATCTTTGTACCAGATGCGGAAAATGTTTTGAGGCATGTCCCAAAAATGCAATACGCCCTAATTCTGAAAACCCTCTCCTCAAAGGTCGGGGAGTTGGACGTGGTATGGGACGTGGAATAGGCCGTGGTACTGGTAGAGGTCAGGGAAGGGGCCGGGGCAGAGGCCGCGGTTTTTAAAATATGAAACACGTTTACGGTGTTGTTCCCTCAAGAAGGCTTGGCAGGTCTCTTGGAATATGCCCCATTCCATTCAAGACCTGTAATTATTCTTGTATCTACTGTCAACTTGGCAAAACAACCAGAATGACAAATTCGAGATACACTTTTTATTCACCGGAGGAAATACTAAATGAAGCTGAAAACTTTATAAAAAAATACGGTGAGAAAAGTTTTGATGTAGTAACTATTGTGGGTGAAGGTGAGCCAACATTATACACACCCCTGGACAAAATTGTCGAAGGCATTAGGAAATTGACACATAAACCTTTGGTTTTGATAACCAACGGTTCTTTGCTCTATAACACCTCTGTCAGAAAAGAAGTCAGTGGATTCGATATTGTCATGCCCACTTTAGATGCCTGGGATGAGGCGAGTTTTAGAAAAATAAACAGACCCTTTGGAAAGCTGAGCTATAAAGAAGTTCTTAAAGGTATCGTCGATTTTTCCCGGGAATTCAATGGAGAAATCTGGCTGGAAGTTATGCTTGTTAAGGATTATAATGATTCTATAGAAGCTTTGAATTTTCTAAAAGAACGAATTGAGACGATTTCACCAGAGAGAGTATATATCAACGTACCAGTGAGGCCCCCAGCAGAAAAAGGAGTAGAGATACCTGAAAAATCCCGGATAGATTATGCGCGTAAACTGCTTGGCGCGACCAGCATTGAGAATTTGCCTGTTAGTAACTTTCTATCTTCGGAAAGCGATGCAATAAAAGCGGTTATTGAAATCATTAAGCGTCACCCTATGTCAAAAGATGACATAAAAGAATTTCTGCTTTCCGAATTTAATGAGCAAGCACTGGAGAAATTTTTCTCTCTCGCAAGTGAAAAATATAACATCGAAAAATGCAGCTATCACGGAAAAGTGTTTTACCGCTATATCCAGAGGAGGGAAAAAAGATGAAAAAAGAAATTCTGATTATTGGCGGTGGCCCTGCAGGTATAATCACTGCAACTACCGCCAAAAAAACTTACCCTGAAAAAACAGTGGCTGTTGTCAGAAAAGAGGAAACGGGATTGGTCCCCTGTGGAATTCCTTATATTTTTGGGACACTTAACTCAGTAGATGCGAATATCATGGGGATCAAACCAGCTGAAAAGCTTGGTGTTGAATTTGTTATCGACGAAGTTACAGCTGTCGATTTTGAAAGAAAAACAGTGCTTCTCAAATCTGGAGATAGCATTGAATATGAAAAACTCGTTTTTGCTACAGGTTCAAGGCCTGTTCTCCCGCCAATTGAAGGCAAAGAACTCAAGGGTGTGTTTACCGTTGCCAAGAACAAGGAATACATGGAAGAAGTATTTAACTTCGCAAAAAATGCGAAAAGAGTGATAATTGTTGGTGGCGGTTTCATTGGTATTGAGGTGGGCGATGAAATTAGAAAGATGGGAAAGGAAGTTACAATTATTGAAGCAATGCCTCATCTTTTGCCAGCAGCCTTTGACGAAGAATTTGGAAAGATAGCTGAAGAGAAGCTCACGGAGCACGGAGCAACCATCAAAACGAACCTTCGTGTTTCCAAAATCCTTGGCAATGAGAGCGTTACCGGAGTTGAATTCGAAGATGGTTCGAATCTGACAGCTGATATGGTTATTTTTGCAATCGGTTACAAACCAAATACCGGTCTTGTCCAAAATCTCGGTATCCACCTGGGTTATAGTGGAGCTATATGGGTTGACGAATACATGAGAACCAGCGTAAGAGATGTGTTTGCGGTTGGTGATTGTGCGGAACACAAAGATTTCTTCACAAGGAAACCAAGCAGATTAATGCTCGCTTCTACCGCGGTCTTTGATGCGAGAGTAGCCGGTGCAAACCTTTATCATCTTAAGGTCGTACGCGAAAATCACGGAAACCTCGGTGTTTTCTCTACTTCAATAGAAGGACTTACTCTCGGTGCAGCTGGTATGACAGAAAGGACTACTTGTGCAGAAGGATTTGAATGCGTTATTGGTGAAGCAAAATCAGTCGATAGGCACCCAGGTACACTCCCTGACAAAAGCCCACTCTATGTAAAGCTGGTTTTCTCCAAAGAAAGTGGGCTCTTACTAGGTGCACAGATTGCAGGCGGAAAGAGTGTCGGAGAAATGATAAATATCCTCGGGCTTGGCTTGCAGATGGGTATTACTGCAAATGATCTTGTTACCATGCAAATAGGAACACACCCATTACTGACTTCTGCACCTACTACATATCCATTGGTACTGGCAGCGGAATCAGCCATTATGAAACTCCGTTAATTTGCTATTATAAGAATGCAGGATGCCTTTAATACTTCAGGCATCCTGCATTTTATTTGCAATTTTCCAGCGTGGCTCTTATATGATATAAGCATATATATAACCTTTGTAACCTTACTCTCAATTTTGAGCAGGAAAAAATCATTATAATATAGGTAATTACAGATTTTTCACGTAATAATATCTATATATGCCAAATGAAAGCCTGATTGAGGTGAAATATGAGAAAGGAAAAAAGGCATTTTATTGCCTTTGTATGGCACGCATCTTTTCTTGCTTTGACAATGGCTTTTGTGGAAGTAAACACTGTATTACCATCTCTCGTATTAAAAGCCGGTGGGAATAGTTTTTCAATCGGATTAATCACAGCTATTACAACAGGAATTCCATTGCTTGTGCAAATAATATTTGCAGGACTTCTCATGTCGCGCCCCAGAAAGAAACCATTTTTGTTGTTGGGTATTTATCTTAGGGTTCTTGCCCTGGCGTTTATGGGCTTTATGTTGAAAAGCAGTTTAACAGGCGGAATTCTACTTGTGATGATTTTGCTGGTTATTTCTGTCTTTTCATTTAGCGGCGTTTTCGCGGGTATTTGTTATACAGATCTGCTGGGAAAGACTATTGCTGGAAAAAGCAGAAGAAAATTTATGGCTTTCAGACAAATTGTCGGCAGCCTACTTTCATTTGGTGGAGGTTTTCTCGCTAGAATGATTGTAAGTAAAGTTCCTTATCCGAATAACTATTCCGTAATGTTTTTTGTAGCTGCAATTTCTTTGGCCATTGGTTCTTTAGGTTTTTGGTTAATTCATGAGCCACCCGTGAAAATAATTTCCTATCCAGGTTTTTGGAAAATATTGAAAAGTATTCCGGCAACTTTGAAAAAAGACAGTAATTTGCGTAACTACATCATGTTTTCAAACCTAACAGGTTTTGGCCTTATCCTCATTCCTTTTTACGTACTTTTAGCAAAGAAAACTTATGGCCTTAGCGGTGAAAACGTTGGCAACTTTCTCTTTCTTCAAATGATTGGCATACTCGTTGCTGGCTTTTTCTGGGGAAGTTACTTACAGCGCAGGGGATTCAAAAAACTGCTTTACGTTTGTGCGCTTTTTGGCGGTACACTTCCCGTGCTCTCGCTGTTTTTGTCAAAAGCCGGGGTCAACTTTTATGCTTTGATTTTCCTCCTAACGGGTATTGCTTTAAGTGCAAGTTACTTAATGTATTACTATACACCAGAAGCGGTTATGAATGCACTAAATAACTTTATACAATTTACAGGGAGCTCTTTTATAGGGGAACTAGCTAAGATTAGCATTTGTGCAATTCCAACGGCTTTTAGTGTAGTAAGAAACACAGGAATACCAATAGTGGGAGACTTGATAGGGGTTGGATACAAAACATCAAGATTATACAGGCTAAATGAATTAGAAAAACCATTAAAAGAAAAGAAAAGATTAGTCAGCTTGTTTGGCTCGGATATTAAAGATACCTTATTAGCAGCACTTATAG
>NZ_CEYIHJ010000039.1:12547-12862 GCF_982836095.1 Kosmotoga sp. | reverse complement strand
TCATCTCTTTTGCCCTTTTTAATCTAGATTCGAAATCGCTCTTCAGGTGTGAAAGCATCAGGGAATAACCCCCGCTAACCGCAAAAGCTGTTCCATTTTTCAGGAAATAGCTTCTATCTGCAACCCTGTCTATTAAAAACCTGTCATGACTTACGAGAAGTATCGAATATTTTCTTGCCTTGAGTTCAAGAATTATCTTTTCAAGCTTTTGACACATTTGAGACAATATTAAGGACAGACCATCTGAATAGACTGGATGGTCCTCGACCAAAAGAAGCTTAAGCTCCTTCGATGTAAATGAAGAATTATCAAAAG
>NZ_CEYIHJ010000039.1:11717-12537 GCF_982836095.1 Kosmotoga sp. | reverse complement strand
TTGACACATTTGCAAATCGAGATGGTTTGTAGGTTCATCGAGCAAGAAAAGATCGGCTTCGGCTAAAAGTACTCGAAAAATCGCCCATAATCTTTGTTGCCCCATTGAAAAACTCGAAAAAGGGCGAAGCAAATCTTCCTCAACAAAGCCATATTTTAGAATTTCCGATTTGATTTTTGCTTCAAGCTCAAAACCGCCAAGATCATGATATTCGCTTATCATCTCCGGGTAACCTGAAGAATCTACTGAAAGCGAAGATACGACTTTATACAGCTTCCCTACTTTCGGAAAAGCTTCAAGTAGAAATTCTATGGTGTTCCCTTCAAATGATGGAATTTCCTGAGGAAGAAAGGCGAGTTTTACCGCGTTTCCCAGCGCAATTGTCCCGGAATCTGGTTTCAAGATACCCCTGATAAGATTGAGTAAAGTAGTCTTGCCAGAACCGTTCGCCCCAAGCAGGGCAACGATTTCGCCGGGAAGGATATTCAGATTTACACCTTTAAGCACTTCATTTGCGCCGAATGAAAAGCGAAGTTGTTTTATATGAAGCATAATTCCACCTCCAATGGAAAAATAGATGGCTACTGCCATTTGGATTTTGGTGCTTTTTAGAAGGTGGAATTATCTGCGCATCTTATCACCCTTCGAAAGTGGTTTCAATGAAATTCTATCACAGGTAGCTGCAAGATCTAAAGCTCAGTGCTGCCAATCTTTGTTATGGAGATAAAATACCCCCTTTGTGCGCGTGCATAACTCTGAAACAAAATCTCTGTAAGCTGAACACGACATCAACGTGTTTTGTGGCGTTTGGGCTTTTAGT
>NZ_CEYIHJ010000039.1:8010-11707 GCF_982836095.1 Kosmotoga sp. | reverse complement strand
TGTGTTTCCACTTCTTCGAGCGTTCTCTGAAGCCTCTCAGTCTTTTTCTTATTTTCGGCCGTGGAATTAAAAAGCACGTCCCGGCTTTCTAAAATCTCTACCGCTTCCAGCAACAGTTTTCCCCATGTTATATAATCTTTTAGCCACGGAGAAATCTCCCGAATCAGCTTGTCATCAAGGTTATCCAAGAGCTTCTCTCCCCCGGATAGCATCGTCTGCCCTTCATTTTGAAGAATGGTTAATGCCTTTTCCAAATCTCCGTTTATATAAGCAGCCTTAAAACTTTCCATTACCTCTGTTGGCTTTTCTGATTCAGCTGGGTGCAGTGGACTTTGCATATTATAGAGTGCAAAATGCTCAAAAGCATCAGAGAGCTCCCCGAAAAGCTCCTGAATTGTCTCTTTCCACGCTTTTTCAGGTATATAGTTCCATGGGTCTGAAAAGAATTTCGCTGCACATCCTAAAGCGACTTTCGATGCCTCTGGCTGTATCATAGGGTTGAGAACTATCCCGGCAGAATGGTCTGAAAGTTCGGGTGAGCGTCCCGTGTAAGGGCCAATATGCAGCTCGGGAATCATATAGCTGTCGTTCACAGGGTAGTTATCCCAGTAAAGAGCCTTTCGGCCGGTTGATTCTTCAAAAGCCATGGCATCTGAAACAGGAATAGCTTTTGAACAAACTTGCGGGCCGGTCCACATAATCTTGGCATCGGGATCAAGCTTCCTGGCCAATTCTTTCAAATAAGACGAGTTCGGATTCTTGTGATATTCCGTGGGACAAACAATGAAATTCAGATGTTTTACTTCCATTCGCAGCTTTTCTATAACCCTGTTGGCGAAATGAGCTTGAGCTTCGGCGAGGGTATCAAAGCGTTTCTTATCGGTTTCGTCAAATAGCGCAGGGGGTATATCGTCATAGAAAAGCCCGAAGGTTCCAACACCCAGCTCAGCGAAGCCGAGATACTTGTTCACAATTGCTGAAAGGTCATTCTCGCTTGAATAACTCACCGATAAACCGGGGCTAATCGCAACCGAAACAGCCACACCTGATTCTTCACCGAGATAAACCAGTCTTTTGAAAGCCCTCATGAATTCTTCCGGATAAGGCTCTCGCCATCTAAATCTGTGAAGCTCATCGTCTTTTGGGGCATATATGTATAGATTGTATCCTTGCTCTCCAATGAATTTAATAATCTCTTCCCGCCGTTCCATAGGCCACGGTTTCCCATAAAAACCCTCTACCACGCCAAGAATCTCAAAGGCCATTTTTACCCCTCCGTTTCATGGAGCATTTCGTCAAATACACTATCATAATACTACACCGGATCGCGAAAAGGACATTCCTGAGGTTCAAAGCATTTTAAGGCGCGACAAATGCTGTAAAGAACAACAATAAAAAACATGGGACTTTTAGAACATGTCCCATGTTTTTTCAAAAGCGTTATTATTCTTTCAGCGCGCCACCGGTCATACCAATTATGAAGTACTTATGGAATATCGAGAAAAGTACGATTATTGGAACTAACGCAGTAAAAGCAGCAGCAGAAACCAATGTTATATCCATTCCCTCGTATTGATTTGAAAACAGTGTAAGTCCTACTGTATAAGTAATAATGCGGCTTCCAGCGAGCGTTTTCGCGATAATATAATCTCCAAAAGCATAAACAAATGCGTATATCATCGAGGCAGCCAATCCTGGAGCAGCCAGAGGAAATGTTACTTTCCAGAACGCTTTCATATTAGAACATCCGTCAATATAGGCCGCTTCTTCAAGTTCTTTGGGAATACTTGAAAAATACCCGTTCATAAGCCAGATTATCAACGGCATTGACCCAACAGCATTGATAAGTATCAAAACCCAATATGTATCCAACATGTTTATTGTGGCGAACATGTTGTACAAAGGAATAACTATCGACGCTACCGGGATCATTTGCAATGCAAGAATAGCAACCATTATTGTTCGTTTATACTTAAATTGATACCTTGAAAAAGCATAAGCACCCAATGAGCCCGTAAGAACGGCAATTATTGAAGCAGCCGTTGAAATGAAAATTGTATCCAAATAGTATTTGATCCAATCCGAATTAAACAAAACATATTTGAAATTATCCAATGTTAGATTGGTCGAAAAATAGCTTGGTGGAAACTGGTCAAAGGCATTTTTCGGTTTTAAAGCCGTTAAAAACATAGTGCTGAGCGGGAACAGGCTAAACACTGCCCATGAAATTATGAATCCATACGCTAAAAGCTTAATAATAATCCTTTTTTTTCGATTAGTCATTGTTACCTCTCCTTGGATTCAAATACTTTAAGTAAAAAACAGTGGCAATAAGATTTACAGCAAAGAGGATCATTGAAAGCGCGGCAGCATACCCAATCTCACCATTAACGAATCCTGTGTTATACACATATAGACTCAAAACTTCGCTTGCATGAGCCGGGCCACCGCCTGTAATAACGAGAATCATATCGTATATGTTGAAAGTAATCATTGTAGTCATAACGAGATTGATGAGTATAAACGGGGATAATATCGGAATAGTTATGCGGAAAAATCTTTGAATTGCGTTAGCACCGTCTACTTTGGCGGCTTCGAAAACCGAACCAGGAATACTTTGAAATCCAGCTGATTGCATAAGCATTGAAAAAGCTGTGCCTTTCCAGATGTTTATCACTGAAAGTACAAAAATGACGATAGATGGGTTCGTTAACCAATCTCTTCTATCCATGCCTAGTGCTTTTAAAAAAGCAAAATTCAGTGATAAAGTTGGCAAAAAACCTATATTTGCATCAAGAAAATATATCCATGAGTATGCCGCAACTACACTACATGTAATCCAGGGGATAAGGAAAAGAGCCCTGAAAAGTCCTGAAAATTTAACTATTTTGCTATGCAATATGCTTGCAATAAGCAACCCAAAAGCTACTTGTCCTATTACAGAGATTCCAACATATATCAATGAATTCTTTAATGCATTCCAAAAATTGCTGTCTTGAAAGATATCAGCATAATTACTGAAACCCACAAATTCACCGCTATGCATCATTAAATCAAATAGGCTCATGCTTTTTAAGCTTGTGAAAAAAGACCATGCCAATGGAAAAAGCATGAGTCCAAGTAACATTATAACGGCAGGAGAAAGCAGAATAAATGGAGTAATTTTCTTTCGAATAATCAATGTGTATCTCTCCTTTGCTGTCGTTAAATAAACAGCAGGGTGCCCATTGGGACACCCTACTAATTAAATAATTATTTCAATATCTTGTTTACCTTCGCTGCTGCTTTGTCAAGAACCTCTTTAGCAGACACTTTGTTGTAATTCATGACATATTCCTGAATAGCACTTCTGATTATTTCAGATATCTTTGAATATTCAGGGATAGTGGGTCTGAAATGAGCATGGTTCAAAGCAGTTTTTATCTCATCAGCAAAAGGCATTGAGCTAAGAGTATTCAATGCGCTGTAAATGGTCACAACACCATCTTTTTTGGTGCCGGAATTGTCATTCCAGCCGATAGGTCCTGTGAGGTACCAAAGGAATTCCTTTGCCAGATCAACATTCTTGGAAAATTTGCTGATTGAGAAAAGGTATCCGCCTGCAACACATGCACCTGGTTCTCCGCCAGAAGCAGGAGCAGGAATAATTGCAGCGTCAAAAGTGTTGTTAAAGTCTTCCAAAGGCATACCAATATCG
>NZ_CEYIHJ010000039.1:0-8000 GCF_982836095.1 Kosmotoga sp. | reverse complement strand
AGCCATTCACCATTACCCAAAGAAATAACGAATTTCCCTTTCAAGAAGGATTCGTCATAGACAGCGCCAGAAGATGGGCTCAAAACATCTGCAGGTTCAACCAGGCCATTTTTCAAGAACCAACCGTAGAATTCAAGAGCCCTAACACCCGCTTCGCTATTAAAAGCAGCTTTTTTTCCATCGGGAGTAAGAATGTCTCCACCAGCACTCCAAAGATAGTTATACCATCTTGAATTCGTGTGTTCCGTCGGACCAGCCATGAAACCTACTGGTTTAACCCCTTCAGGAAGTAAATCTTCTTTTTCTTTCACCAACATCGCATATTTCTTAACGTCTTCCCAGGTTTTAATTTCCACGTTTGTGATTCCAAGTTCTTCCATCAGTTTTTTGTTCCAGTAAATCAACCTCAGGTCAGTAGAGAAATAGAATCCCAACGTCTTTCCAGGATCTGCGTACCTCTGGCAAATTTCTCTAAAAGGAGGTAAGAAATTATAATATCCCCAGAGATCATCAATATCAAGTTGCTTAATCATGTTCTTGAATTCTCCTAACCAAATGTGATCAAGCTGCATGATATCTATCGGTTCTCTCCTTGAAAGCCTCATGGCTAACTGGGTTCTGGTTTCATTGTATTCATAGAATGAAGCATCGACTACGATGTTAAGATCGGGATGATTTTCCTGGACCCTTTCCGTAGCCCAGTCAATTATGTCTTTTGTCCAACTCCTAACGACCAATTTCAATGTGACTGTCGGTTTTGCGACTAAAGAAATTGAAACGAGTAATACCAAGCAGATCAAAATTAAAAATTTCTTTGTTCTCATTGCGCCACTCCTCTCAAATGGGGTTGAAGAAATGTTATCGATATCATATTACTATAAAAAATCATCACATAGCAAATCGATAATTTGCCTTTATCGCTAATTATTGTGAATTATCATTGGTTATAGAAAATATCTATATTTTTTCGTCCTGTAAGATATGATTCCAAATCCGATATTCTTGGCGAGTATTCTCAAGGGCACTTGTCTTGGGCTATTGAAAAACGTATCGAATTGTATTTTATGCTTCTTGGACTATTATTCAAAGGTGTTGTATAATGTTGTCGATATCATTTCCTCACTAAGTTCATTTAGGCAATAGTATTCTATATTGATGGCTATCAGCCAAATATAAGTATTTGTAAATTACATACATTTCTCTATTCGAGAAAATCAACATGATAATAAGATATTTGCCTATAAGCGTAATTATTCGCTATTAAATGGATATAACTGTAAATAGCACGCATTTGAATTCCTGTGGTGTCAATGCGATAATGATATCGATATCATCGGAGGAGATGCCAATGAAAAAACCCACAATAAAGATTATTGCTAAAGATGCCGGGGTTTCAGAGATGACTGTCTCGAGAGTTATAAACAACCCCGAACTGGTCTCTGAAGCCACAGTAAAAAAAGTGCTGAAGTCAATGGAGAAATATAATTACAAGCCAAAGATGATCGCAAAAATCCTGAAAGGAAGAAAATCAAAGACTGTCGGGTTTCTTATTTCTTCACGCCAGGAATTTTACATCTCTCCCTTTTATGGAGAATGTATCCGATCTGCTGCAACTGCACTCAAGGATTTCTCCTTAAGAACTCTCAGCTTTAATTTATTAGATACTCTGAGCAAATCACTATTTGTGGATTACGCAAACTCGGGTCTTTTAGACGGAATGATAATTTTCGAGGGCACTTTTCAAGAAGATATTACCGAGGTTCTCAGAGTAAACAATATACCTTTTGTATACGTTGGCGAGACATTTCAAGAAAATTCCGACATCGTATCCATCTCCTCTGATAGCTATGAAGGAGCCAGGAAAGGGATGAAATATCTTATAGATACCGGTTCTAAGAATATTTGCATCGTTACCGGGACCGGTTCTAAACCTTCATATATACACAGAAAACAAGCATATCTTGATGCAATCAGTGAAGCTAATCTTGAGTATCAAAATGTTATAGAAACCGAAAGAAGCATGATGGGCGGTATGTTAGCAGCCGAAAAGTTAATCAAGCAAAAGGAAGAGATCAATGCGGTGTTCTGCTTCTGTGATGTTATAGCCATAGGTGTTATTAAAAGGCTTCAGGAAAGAGGCGTCACCATCCCAAAAGAGATTAGAGTCCTTGGATTTGATAATATCCCCTTTGCCAAATATACCACCCCTGCCCTCACAACAATTGCACAAGATACGGAAAAAATGGGCATGATTGCTGCAAATTCCTTATTGAAATTGATGTTTAACGAACCATTGGAGAATACAAATATAATTGTTCCAACCGAATTGATTATCAGGGAGAGCACATAGACAAATGTTGAAAAATTTATTGGATTCCGTAGAAGCACTGGTCTTTGACCTGGATGGAGTAATAGCAGATACAGCAAAATTCCACTATGAAGCCTGGAAACGTCTTTTGGAAGATCTCGGATTTCAGATTGATCCTAATGAGAGTGAGCAATTAAAGGGAGTAGGTCGAATCCAGGCTCTTGAAACGCTTCTCACAAATAGAGGCATTGATTTCCCTTATTCCAAAAAAGTTGAACTTGCCGAGCGGAAAAATGCTTATTACGTTAAGCTTCTTTCTCTTGTTGACGAAGGTTTCCTTTTGCCAGGAGGAATGGAATTTGTGTCACTGGCTAAAGAAAGAGGCTACAAAACAGCCCTCGCAACAGCGAGCAAAAACGCGCATATTATTCTCAACAAGACCAGGATCTGTTCATATTTCGACGTAATAGTGGATGGGACCATGGTAAAAAGAACAAAACCTGATCCAGAAATATTTTTACTCACAGCTAAAAGGCTTAAAGCAAAGCCCGAGAAATGCGTTGTCTTTGAAGACGCCTACGCCGGTATTGAAGGGGCGAAAAAAGCTGGTATGAAATGCATAGGAATAGGTAAGCCAGAAGTATTATCAAATGCCGATTTTGTTGTTGATAGCCTTGCAAGCGCCGTGAAAATGTTTGGCAATGAGCATTATTGACCAACCATCAAGTGGTTATAGAGGTGATAGATTTGAAGACAAGCAAAAAGGACTTTCCAAAAGACTTTTATTGGGGCGTAGCAACTTCATCATACCAGGTGGAAGGTGCTGATCTGGAAGACGGGAAAGAGCCTTCAATTTGGACCACTTTTGTAAAACGCAATGGAACCATCGAAGATGGAACAGATGGAATGATAGCGTGTGACCATTACCATAGATGGCAAGAAGACATAGAACTTCTTGCTGACCTTGGGGTTAACGCATATAGATTTTCCATTTCATGGCCCAGAGTATTTCCAAAGGGAACAGACGAGAAAAACCAAAAAGGTATTGATTTTTATAACAAACTAATTGACAAACTGCTCAAAAAAGGGATTACACCTTTTGTTACCATGTACCATTACGAATTACCGCAAATCCTTCAAGATAAATACAACGGCTGGGAATCAAGAGATATCATTCAAATATTTGGAGATTACGCTGAACAGCTATTCAATGAATTTGGTGATAGGGTCAAGCACTGGATAACTTTGAATCAGCCTTTGAGAATTTCTCACAGAAGTTATATAGATAATAACGCTGCTCCCGGAACAAAAAAATCTGTGCAGTTATCATTCCAGGTTGCCCATCATCTGCTTTTGGCTCATGCTGAAGCTGTAAAGCGTATAAAAAAACTCGATGCAGAGGCAAAGATCGGGATATCCAATTCCACAATTTTCGTCGAACCTGTGAATGAAGATCCAAAAAATATCGCAGCGGCTAGAATGATGGATCAATTTTACAATGAATGGTTCTACAAACCACTTGCAACAGGTGAATATCCTGAAGAATTGCATCATTTCTTGCAAGAAAGAAATTGGGCGCCTGTTATCTTACCCGGCGATATGGAAAAAATCCTCTGTGGCCATGATTTTTGGGGGGTTAATTATTATTCCAGGTCTTTAGCAGTTTTCGACACAACAAAGCCCTTTATGTTTAGCGAAGCGGAACCTGTACTCGAATGCACACCCCAAAAAATGGAAATCTATCCCGAAGGCCTTGTGAGAAGCCTCAAAAAAATTCATGAGAACTATGGAATGAAAGATATCTACATCACAGAAAACGGCTCGGATGATTTTGACATACTAAATAATGGTGAAGTAAAAGACGATGTAAGAGCTGGATATATAGCCAGACATATAGAAGGCTGCTTGAAGGCATTGCAAGAGGGCGTCAATCTAAAAGGTTATTTTGTCTGGTCACTTATGGATAATTTTGAGTGGGTGAAAGGATACACTATCAGATACGGATTAGTGTATATCGATAGAAACAACAATCTTAAACGAATTCCGAAAAAGAGTTTTTATGATTACCAGCGTTTTCTAAACTCTTGACCTTTGTACTCCAGGTTTGCTTCAAATACAATATCATGTTTGCCAGACATTACATACTTTGCTCGAAATGGAGGGTACATCCTTGAACCAAAAAGTATTAACCCCGAAATCCGCATTCTTGCTTTGCTGGTTTGCTTACACACTCGCCTACTTTGGGCGCGTTAATATTTCAGTGGCTATTCCAGTAATGGAAAAAACTCTTGGCTGGTCAAATACACAATTGGGGCTTATAGGTAGCTCTTTTTTTTGGATATATGCGATTGGTCAATTGATAAACGGCTCAATAGGCGATCATGTTTCCCCAAGAAAATTCGTTTTCATCGGGCTCTTTTTCTCGGCGCTATTAAATCTTGCCTTTGGATCTTTAACCCTTCTTCCTATTATGATAGTTATCTGGGGTATCAATGGCTACTTTCAGTCAATGCTTTGGGGTCCCATAGTCAGAACGCTCTCTGATCACATACACCCAAGGCGAAATAACATTGTGGCAGTAGGAATGGCTGCCTCTATGACGGTGGGATATTTGATGGCATGGGGGCTGTCAGGAAAAATCGTTTCTCTGCTTGGTTGGCGCTGGGCTTTCTGGACACCAAGTGTTATTCTCGCTTTATACGCTTTTCTTTGGCTGATAAAGGTTAAATCCGACAAATTTCACAACGCGGTTCATCCAACTAAAAGCAAGCAATCTTTACTTAAAATTACATGGAATGACGGATTATGGTTGATCATGATTGCATCTATTGCTCAAGGTGTCGTCAAAGAAGGTATAAATCTATGGGGCCCAATGCTGTTAATGAAAACCCATGGACTTGACCTCAGTTCCACCGTTGCCTATTCAATATTGATTCCTGCGATTGGATTCTCAGGGGCAATCCTGGCCGGACTGCTCAACAAAAAGCTGAATCATCGCGAAAAGCCAACTATCTTAATAATGCTAATCGCATCAGGCATTACTGTAATGGCCTTCCATATCTTTGGTGCTGGAAGCGCAATTTCTGGAACATTGTTTTTATCTCTGACAGTAGCCCTGTTAAACGGAGCAAATTCAATACTGATGACAATAATTCCTTTGAACTATGTGAAGTATAAACGAGTATCATCGGTTGCCGGACTTCTTGATTTTTCGGCATATGTGGGAGCAGGCCTCTCAGGTATCTTCACCGGGATAATCGCCGATAAATTTGGAATAAGTACTGTGGCGTTTTTGTGGATTGCCTTCTTGATTCTTGGCTCATTAGCATTGTTGGGCAATATGTTTTTTAAACGAATTGCTGCTCACAAGAAAAATCAGCCACAAATGCACTAAATGCTATACTTGAATCGATTCGAGAAATCGAGGAATTATAAGGAGGGGTTGCAATGGATGAAAGGGTATCAAAGCACGCAAAAGTTCTGGTGAACTACTCCCTTGCTTTGAAACCGGGAGAGAAATTCTTTTTGCAAGGCAGTATTGCCACGCTTCCTTTGATAAGAGCCGTTTATCTGGAAGCGCTCAAAGCAGGGGCACTCGTTCAAGTTATGATAGAAGATCCAACTTTGGGTGAAATACGCTTAAAGCACGGAAACGATGAACAACTCGCATATCTTCCAGAGAGCGTGATGGTTGTTGCCAAAACGGCTGATGTCTTTCTTTCTATTTGGGGAAGCACGAATACAAGAAACCTCAGCAACGTTCCCCCGGAAAATTTGAGAAAGAGCGCAGAGGGAAGAAGCGCGCTCACCAGGGTCTTTTTTGAACGCATGGGAAAAGAGGAAATGAAATGGTGTGGAACTTTATTCCCAACCGAAGCTGAGGCCCAGGAAGCCTCCATGTCTCTAAGCGAATACGAGGACTTCGTTTACACAGCCTGCCATCTTGATAGCGATGACCCCATTGCGGAATGGAAGAAAATCCACGACCAGCAGCAAAAATATGTTGATTTCCTGAACACCAAAAAACATCTCAGGATTATTTCTAAAGACACAGACATTGAAATGAGCATAGAAGGGCGAAAATGGATAAACAGCGATGGACATGCCAACTTCCCCTCAGGCGAAGTCTTCACGGGCCCTGTTGAAGATACTGTGAATGGCCATATACGTTTCTCTTTCCCGGGTATCTTCCAGGGGCGTGAAATCGAAGATATAAGGTTGACTTTTGAAAACGGAAAAGTGGTAAAAGCCGAGGCTTCCAAAGGGCAGGATCTCCTCGAAAAGTTGCTCGAGATAAAAGGAGCGCGTTACGTTGGCGAAGTGGCAATGGGAACAAATTACAACATAACTAAATTCACCAAGAACATGCTCTTCGATGAAAAAATCGGTGGCACAGTGCACCTGGCATTGGGAAGATCCTACCCCGAAACAGGCGGAAAAAATGAATCGGACATTCACTGGGATATGCTTTGCGACATGAGAGAAGGCGGAGAAATCTACGCAGATGGTGAATTGATCTACAAAAATGGTAAATTTCTGATTTGAAAATACCGGTATCAATGAAAACCGGCTCGTAAATGCGCGAGCCGGTTTTTTTGTTTCTCATGGCCTTTTACTTAGGCAGGAATACATACTACGTACTTCTCTCTTTTCTCTACGACTTTCCATTGTTCTGACTGATTGATCTTTTTCAACGTATCTTCCCTCTTTTGGTGCCCGTCTTCGAGGATTAACCTGCCTGAAGGTTTGCAAATTCGTTTGAGTTCCGCAAAAAAACTCCTGGGATCATCAACGCGGTGAAACATGTCCAGAGCGTATATTATATCCACCGAACCGTCTTGAATAAAACAATGGTAACCTTTTGCCAGTATCGCTTCCACATTTGACAGATTTTTCTTAACAACGAGTTTGTTCACCGCCTTTATCGCTAAAGGGTGAATATCCACAGCCAGGACCTTTCCGGTAGGACCTACCAATCTGGAAGCTTCCAAAATATACCTCCCGGGCCCACAACCGTAATCCACAATAGTCATTCCTGATTTGATTCCAAATTCCTTTAGCTTGTCACTTGTTTTTCTTGAGGATGACTCATTTACAAACCTCATTGAAAAACTCATCAATCTGAACGCCAAATTTGAAATTAATTTTGAATCTTTTCGCATCTCTATTTCCTCCTCTGTATAGTTGCTATACACTCACTATAAAAAAATTAAATCTGATTGATCACTTCCAAAAGACCTCTGAGAAACTCTGCAATTTTTTCCTGATCTTCTTTTGAATAGTTCTCAAGTATAGAGGTTACCTTTTCAGAGAAATTACGATGGTATTTTTCGTGTTCTGCTGCTGCTCTTTTACCCTTTTCAGTGAGTCTTATCGAGATTCTGGAGAGATTATCAGGGCAAGGTTCTTTGACAACCATCCCTTTCTTCTCGAGTTTTTTGACCATTTGAGAAACTGCTCCCCTTGTAACGCCAATTCTTTTAGCAATCGCGGATATGTGAAGCCCCTGGTAATCCCTTATCTTATCTATCATGTGTATCTCACCATAACTGAGGGTCTCATCTGTACCGTAATTCGATGTTCTTTTGTCTAATTCCTGAAGGGAATGAATAACCTTCAACAAAGTATGAACGATTTCGCTGTTATGTTTTCTCATGCTTATAGTGTATAGCAACTATACACTTATGTCAAG
>NZ_CEYIHJ010000038.1:5976-13495 GCF_982836095.1 Kosmotoga sp. | reverse complement strand
AGAAGATAGAAGAACTGTTTTTGCAGTTTCAGGGAATCTTGGAAGACCACGATAAAGACAGATACTTTGGCGAAGAATTCAAAACCGCTCTTTCATTGCTAAAAGATAGAGCAAATTTATAACAAAAAACTGGGAGCTTAACTCCCAGTTTGGTGCCGGAGGCGGGACTTGAACCCGCACAGGCATAATGCCCACATGATCCTGAGTCATGCGCGTCTGCCAATTCCGCCACCCCGGCAGGCATAAATAGTTTATCATCACGACAGGGAGGTGTCAAGAAGCATGGGGCGTATCATATTGGTTTTCTTAGCAGCTTTTATGTCTGTAATGTGCTTTTCATTATCACATCCGATTGCCCTCCTTCAGAATGATTCCGATTATTCCAATGGTAATTCTTACATAGAACAAGCCTTGAAAAAGCTGGGAGTTGATTATGTTGTTTACCGAGCTTTTCTAGGTGAATTTCCCAAAAACAGGGAATATTCAGCACTTATCATAAGCGGTGGGAACAGCATGACAGCTTATTTTACAAATTCAGGCAAAGCAAGAGATTCTATTAAATTGATAACCGAGGCCGATGTTCCAGTATTGGGAATATGTATGGGCTTTCAACTCATCGGAAGGATTTATGGTTCTTCACTTATCGTCTCCGAAGAACGTGGGTGGAGAAAGCTTAAAATCGTAAAAGACGATGTTCTTCTCACGGGTATACCAGATGAATTTTTCGCTTGGGAAAATCATCTCTTCACCCTAAAAAGCCTTCCAAAGAACTTTGAATTGCTCGCTGTAAATGACTCAGGTTCTATCCAGATGATAAAACATAAGAGTAAATATGTTTATGGTGTCCAATTCCATCCCGAAAAGGGAGATTCTGAGAGATTTAATCATGGTTATATGGTACTTCTCAATTTTCTAACGCTTGTTGAGTATCTTGATGAGAAAAAATGCAGTTTAACCTTGAAGCAGGTGCCTTAATTTCTCAATCTGCTCTTTCTTTCCAAGAACCATCAAAGATTGTCCAGATTTTATCAACGTAGATGCGCCAGGATTAAATATGCTTCTTCCGCTGTCGTTGTCGTGGACTGCTATGACAATTAGCCCGGTTTCTTGCGGGATTCTAAGTTTTCCAAGCTCAATACCCTCCGGTGAAAATTCCTCTGGAACGCTTACCTGCTCAAAATAAAGTTGGATATCACCAGACTCAACAAGAGTATCGAGGAATCCCTCTATGCTTGGGTTTAAGATCAGGTTGACCATCCTGCGTGCACCGATTTCAAGTATTGGAAGCACCTTTGAAGCACCTGCATATTCTAATTTCTTGATGCTTTCTACCTCGTTTGCTTTAGCAATTATTTCAAGAGAAGGATTCAACTGTCTTGCAGTAAGAACGACAAAAACATTATCTGCATCGACAGGTAGTGTGGTAATTAATCCTTTAGCATGATCAACACCAATCTGCTTCAATACTTCTTCATTTACCGCATCTCCTTTAAAGCAAGTAAAATCATTTGATAATTCCTCTATGTATTCCACGCGTTCTGGGTCATTATCCACAAGAATTACCTTAAGTCCCCGTTCTGAAAGCATTCTTGCAATGCTCAGACCAATTGTTCCAGCACCCACAACAATATAATGATTTCTCATTTTTACCAGCTCCTTTAACATTTTTCTTCTTTTCAAAGTCTGACTGAGCTTGCCTTCGACGATAAAGCCTGTTATTTTTGAAATGGCATAGACCCCAAGTGTAATACTACTGAAGATGAGCAAACTGGTAAAAACCTTTCCTGCGGGTGATAAGTCTCTTGGTGTTCCGTAACCAACAGTTGATATGGTAATCACCGTCATAAAAAAAGAATCGGTTAGACTCCACCCTTCTATTAATGCGTAGCCGTACATACCAGTAAAAAATACAATTGCAATGTAGAAAATCGCAAATATTATGGATTTCAAATCCTCTGTTCGATTAATCATCTTTCAGTTCTTTAACCGCCCTTTCAATCATTTTGAGTCCCCGTTTTAGCAAGGTTCTGGGACAAGCAAAATTCAGTCTTTGAAAACCTTCGCCGCCTTTTCCAAAAACCGGGCCGTGGGTTAGTGCAATTCCCGCCTTATGTATCATAAGCCTTTGAAGCTCCTTATCACTTAATCCAAGTTCCCGGAAATCCAGCCACATGAGATAGGTGCCCTCTGGTCTGACGGGTTTAACCCCGGGAATATTATCATTTATGTATTCAATTGCGAAGTTTCTGTTATCTTCGAGATAGTCGAGGAGCTCGTCAAGCCACTCTTTACCATGACGATAAGCGGCTTCCGTTGCATAGATACCGAAAATATTACCAAGTTTCAAAGAAAGTTGGTCGTAAAGTCTTCCTTCAAAACTCTTTCTGAGTTCATTATTGGGAATGATGGTTAATGAAGTCTCAAGGCCGGCGATATTAAAGGTTTTACTTGGAGCCATACAAGTTATTGAAATTTCCGCAAGGTCATTGGATATACTTGCAAAAGGGGTATGTTTCGACTCTGAATAAACTATATCTGAATGGATTTCATCTGATACCACTATAATGCCTTTTCTAAGGCAGATTTCACCGAGCTTTTTTAGTTCAGTTTTTGACCAAACGCGGCCAACAGGGTTATGCGGATTACAGAGTATGAGCATTTTTGTTTTTCCATCTATTTCAGATTCAAGGGCATTAAAGTCCATCTCATAGTGTCCGTTGACATAAAGAAGCTCATTGGTGACAAGTTTTCGGTTGTTGTTCTTTATCACATCAAAGAAAGGGTAATACACCGGAGTTTGAACCAAAATTTTGTCTCCTGGATTTGTAAAAGCTTGTATGGCTATTGCAATAGCCGGCACTACCCCTGGGGAGTCAACAACCCACCTCTTTTTTATTCTCCAGCCATGCTTTTCCATAACCCAATCCATAAAACTCTGGTAAAATTCATCGCTCCTCGCCGTATAACCAAATACACCGTGCTTTGCCCTTTCAGTTAATGCTTCGATAACTGCCGGCGGTGATTTGAAGTCCATATCGGCAACCCACATGGGCAGCAGTTCATCACGTCCAAAAAGCTCTTTCAATTTGTCCCATTTATAAGAAGATGTACCCCGCCTGTTGATGATTTCATCAAAATCGTATTTCATAACTTTCCTCCCTTTTCTTTGTAATCATTTTAATGATATCATCTAGTAAATGAAAAACTGAAGGTGATAGCGTGATTATAATCAGTTATTTTGAGCCTTTTGGAAAGGATGCTAAAAATTCTACCGAGGTGATTTGTGAGGAAATCAAGAGTGTTAGAAAGGATATTCACTTTGTAAAATTACCGACGGTGTTTTTTGAATCCGGTAATATCCTAACCAAGCTCATCGAAGAAATGCGGCCTGACTTTGTCCTGATGTTGGGCCAGGCAGGTGGAAGAGCAGCGATAACACCAGAAAAAGTTGCCCTGAACTGGATTGATGCGCGAATTGAAGACAACAAAGGTCAAAAACCCCAAGACACAAAAATCATCGATAAAGGGCCGGTAGCATATTTATCAACACTTCCTGTAAGAAAAATCACAGAAACCCTGGTGAAAAAAGGCATCCCTTCACGGATATCTTATACTGCCGGAACTTTCGTATGCAATGCACTCTTTTATCAGGTGATGCACTTCATAAGCGAGAACAACTACACAACTTCGGCCGGGTTCATACATTTCCCTTATCTTACAGGTCAGGTTCTTTATAATGGGGAAATCCCTTCTATGGAACTTGAAAAGTCCATTGATGGGTTAAACACAATTGTTGAGTTGCTGGAGGGTCGATTATGAAAATTGCCGGTGCATTATTCGCCCCAAGGGAAGACAACAAAGATGAAAATAAAGCCGAAGTGGCTAAAATATTTGCTGAAGCTGAAGATGTAGGCGCACGGCTGTTGATTTTCCCTGAAATGACCCTCAGTGGATTTACCATGAATCACGCTTTATATGATCCAAGCGATATGGAATTCTTCGAAAAGCTTGCAGAAAAGTATGGTATAGCTGTGCTTTTTGGGAGTATCTTCAAGCAGGGAAGCAACTTTTTCAATTCAGCTGTATTTTATGATCCAAAGAGTCTTAAAAAAGCTATTTATTTCAAAAGAAGACTTTTCAGCTACGCTAAAGAAGACAATTTTTACTCCTGGGGGAATAAACCTGTTCAATTTTCTTTTCAAAGGTTAAAATGCTCAATTGTAATTTGCTATGACCTGAGATTTCCAGAGTTATTCAGGGAGACAAAGGGCAGCGAATTGTTTTTTGTAATTGCGAGTTGGCCAAAAAGCAGGAAATTGCACTGGGACACACTTCTTAGAGCACGAGCCATCGAAAATCAGGCGTTTGTAGTGGGAGTAAACAGAATAGGTTTTGATGCAGATGGCACTGATTATGGACAGCTTAGCACGGCTTTTGACTACTTTGGCAAAAGATTGCCCAGTATAAAAACTCATCAGCTCTCAATATGGGAAATTTCAGGGAAAATGGTTGAAAAAATGAAGCATTGGAGAGAAACATTTCCGGTACTAAAAGAATAAAAAATTGCTGCCCTTTGCGAGGGCAGCGAAGCGGTCTGAGGGTTACTTCAGCAATACTATTATAACTCTTTAAGGCACATAGAAAGCCATAAGCGTTATTAGATGCCAACTATAAGCACTTGACACTCTCAACCCTACATTAATTTTGCAGTTTGTTTCATCTTTCTGTGAAGGTTCTCAACATCTTTTGATAATGTATAGGCTGAAAAAAGCAGAGCAAACGCACAAGGGAGCCAGAAAAGCGCTGAAATATTCATCGCCGCTGATAGGGAACCGAGTGTGACAGAAATGCTTCCAGCAAATACCTTTCCTAATCCAGTTCCAAGAGAATCGGTAATATTGAATATGGAAAAGATGCGCCCACGATTTTCAGGAACGTTTACATTCATCAGCATTGTTTTCATATTTGGACCTGTCATTGAGGCGGTTGCAGCAGCTATCATGCCCAGAAGAGAAATAAGAAGAAATCCCACAGAATTTTCGATTGGAGGAAGATTAAGGACCGCTAGAGCTAAAAGGGCTCCTATGGCAGTCATAATAGCGCTGAACAGTGGCATATAAGCTTTTCTTTTGTTGTAAAGAATACCTCCGACTATTCCGCCAAAAAATATTCCTAATACATTACCAAGCCCAAAGAAAATGAATACGATGGTTGCCTTACCCTGGTCAAGACCCTTGTATCTCTGAAGAAACTCTACAAGGAAATATGGAATGGCTCCCCATGGGATAGTTCCCAATATCCCTTGAATGAACAGTACTAGATTCGTCTTTATCTTAAATAAATCAAGATAATCGCTTAACCTAACCTGGGCATTGTATTTTCGACCTTCCCTCACCAGGTCTCCTACGGCAACTTCCGCGCCTCCTCTTTCAGGTTCCTTAGCAATAAGATAGAAAAGAAAAGCAAAAATAAGATTGGGTAATGAAACAATCATAAATGGGATTCTCCAGCCAAGGCTTTCACCGGTGAACCCAGCAATAATCATACCGAGTATTGCGCCAATCGAAATTGCGGTTGATAATATGGCGTTTACCTTGGCCCTTTCATTTTCATTGAAAATGTCACTCGCATACGAAAAGACGACCGGGAAGACAGCACCAATACCTATGCCTGTAAGAGCCCTTAAAAGAAAGAGTTGCGGATAGCTGGTAGCGAAGGCAGAAAAGAAGCAGGGAATTTCGCCAACGAGTACGCTGAATAAAAGAAGTTTTTTTCTTTTGTACTTGTCAGCTAAAAAACCCCAAACAAGACTCAGTAGCGCACCAATGATCGTAAAAGAACCAGCGATGTAACCAATTTCCCTGTCTCCAATTGAAAATTCTTTTTCAATTCTACCAATGTTTGGTGCCATGACCATTTGATCGGCATTTAACAAAACCATCATAAGAAGAAGTATCCAGAGGACGATACTTTCCTTTTTCATGCTTCTCCCCCTTTACTCAAGATCCTCTCTCAGGTTTGTAAAGTCCTGAATGAAATTATCTTTTTCTCGCCACTTTTTACGAACTTTCACAAATAGTTCAAGGAATACCTTTGAATCAAAAATATATTCCATATCCTGACGTGCAAGTATGCCAATCTTCTTGATCATGGCACCCTGTTTACCGATTATTATTGGTTTTTGGCTCTGGCGTTCTACAACAATATCTGCTCTGATAAACAGCACACCAGTTTCCTTATCCTGAAAATCATGGATGTACACACCAGTAGAGTGGGGAATTTCTTCCTTTGTGAGCATGAGCACTTTTTCCCTTATAATTTCAGCAGCCATGAAACGTGAAGACCTATCTGTGATAACATCCTCCGGATAAAGCATAGGCCCTTCAGGAAGCCTTTGTATTATTTCTTCCAGCAATTCATCAACGCCATCGCCTTTCTCAGCGGAAATGAGAAAATGCTTCTCAACATTTTCAAAAAGCGCGAGAGCCTTTTTGGTGAATTCATTTAAACTGGCTTTAGTGAGAGCCACATCGATTTTGTTGATTGCAAGAAAGGCGGGTATTTTAGAAGAATTGACATGTTTTGCTACCAGATGATCTGAGGCTTTTATGCCATCTTCATAATCAACCATTATGAGAAGAAGGTCGGAACCATTTAGGGCTCCGACCGCAATTTTCACAAGATATTGTCCCAGTCTGTGGAGGGGTTTGTGAATACCGGGTGTATCGTAAAAAATTACTTGCCCTTTTTCAGTGGTTACTATCCCTCCGATACGGTTTCGGGTAGTTTGAACTTTGTCAGAGACAATCGCGATTTTCTCACCAACAAGTCTGTTAATAAGCGTAGATTTTCCAACGTTGGGTTTTCCTACTAGGGAAACAACCCCTGATTTAAACCCCATATTATTTAATTTACCCCCTCATCGAGAAGCTGGGAAAAATCAGCAATTTTGAAGAATAGCTCATCAAGCGCTTTTAAGAAGCCGAGTCTGTTGAGCCTTATATCCGGTTGGTTATCCATTACGAAAACATTGTCAAAATAATCATCGATGAATTCTTTTAGCGAAATAAGATCACTTATTGCCCTATCGAATTTGTGCTCATCCAGATGTCTCTTCAGGGAATCATAAACCCGTAAATATTCGTTAAAAAGCGTCTTTTCCTCTTTCTTTAGGAAAAGTGCGCCATCAAACTTGACCGAATCATGCTTCTTGCTTATGTTATGCACACGCTGATAAGCTACCAGAAGCTTGTCAAATTCTTCGTTTCCTACAATGGATTTCAATGCAGAAGCGATGAGTTCTCCACTGTAAGGGAGATTCCACCAGGAATTGACCGCACGTGCAATTCTGATTGAATAACCTTTGTCCATTAAGAAATTTTCGTATCTGTTCTTCGTGAAATTCTCCAAAACGTCAGAAAAGTTTGAGTATTCAAAGCCATATATTTCAGCGGAACGTTTGTAAAAATCCTTCAAATCAGCATACCAACCAAAGGAGCAAAATATATTGAATATGGAT
>NZ_CEYIHJ010000038.1:3173-5966 GCF_982836095.1 Kosmotoga sp. | reverse complement strand
TTCCGTATTCCATAAGGGTCTTTGGACCCTGTGGGAATGTTTCCAAGGTAAAAGTTGCCAACAATGGTATCAACTCTATCAGCAACGCCTACCACAGCTCCAGGAAGCGTTTGTAGTTTCAAAGCATTGTCTTCATAATGCTCTTCGATGCCCAGTGCCACCTCTTCGGCCTCTCCAGATTTTTGGGCATATATTCTTCCTATAATACCTTGTAACTCAGGAAATTCGTAAACAAGCCTTGTTGCAAGATCAGCTTTTGATAGTTCCGCGGTTCTGAGTATCAAGGCTTCCTCTTCAGGCTTTGAAAGAAGCCCTTCGGAAATTATTCGCGACAATTCCTTTACTCTCATTGTTTTATCATACATACTGCCCAGGTTGCGCTGAAACATAATTTCTTTCAGTGCTACAACGTATGTATCCAAAGGGTTTGAAAGATCCTTGTAATAGTAAAAATGCGCATCTTCCAATCGTGCGTTTATAACTTCCTCGTACCCACGTCTTACATTTCCCTTTGGATCGCCTGGACCGTCCTGAAAAGCTACGAACTTTTTGCTTAGCTTGCTGGAATGATAAACAGGAAAAGTTCGCTGATGATGTTTAATCGTAACGATGATCACTTCTGGCGGAAGCTCAAGGTATTTTTCAAGGAATTCACCAACAACCGCTGTGGGATATTCTGTAAGACTCACAACTTCCTCCAATAATTCTTCATCTACTGGAATCTTCGCATTTAGCTCAGATTCAATTCTTTCAAGTTCACTAAGGACACGAGTGCGCCTTTCATCTACATCTGATATTACAAGTGCATCTTTGAGCTTTTCGAAATATGTACCAGCTTCTACCTTAACTTCATCGAAAAAGAACCTATGCCCTCTTGAACAATTTGAAGCTTTCTTGCCAAAAGCTTCGAAATTCAATACTTGATCGTCTAACAAAGCAACGATCCATTTTACAGGACGTACAAAAACAAAGTTGTCTATTCCCCAGCGCATGGGTTTTCTAAATTTCAAGGAACTAATCAAATCTTTGAAAATTAATGGGAGTAATTCCTTTGTGCTTATTCCTGGTACAGTACGTTTAATAAATACATATGGAATACCTTTAAGTTCTCTGATTTCTATATCCTCGACTGTTGCATTATTTGCTCTCAAGAAACCCTCAAGGGCTTTTGTGGGGTTGCCGTCAATGAAAGAAATTTTCTCAGCAGGTCCCCTTTTTTCTTCAGAGAAATCCTCTTGTTTTTCGGGAAGACCTTCAATGAGCACACCGAATCTTCGGCTTCCTACGAAAACCTTGAGTTTCCCATGCTTAAGCTTGTGATTCTTTAGAAGAATCTCGAGTTTTTCATTCAATTGTTTCATCAGGTTCTTAATCTCTGTTGATGGAAGTTCCTCTACACCAACTTCTAAAAGGGCTATATGACTCATAGACAATCACTCTCCTTGGCAACATACATTTCTGCGACTTGTTTAGCCATATTTCTAATTGATTTGATGTAGCCCTGCCTCTGGGAAACGCTAATTGCGTTTCTCGCATCGAGAAGGTTGAAAGTGTGGGAACACTTTACCAGATAATCATAAGCGGGTAGAAGAAGCTTCATTTCTATGCACCTCAGGAATTCTTCTTCGTACATTTTATACAAGTTAAAAAGCATATCTGTATTGGCGTGTTCAAAATTATACACAGAAAACTGTCGTTCGTTTTCGAGAAACACATCACCGTATTTAAAGTGCTCGTTCCAGTCAATATCAAATATGCTGTTTTTCTTTTGGAGGTACATTGCTATACGTTCAAGGCCATAGGTAATTTCAAGGGAAACAGGTGAAACGTCCACGCCACCAACCTGTTGAAAATATGTAAACTGAGTGATTTCCATACCGTCAAGCCAGACTTCCCAGCCTATTCCCCATGCACCTAGGGTTGGTGACTCCCAATTATCTTCAACAAACCGGATGTCGTGTTCTTTGGGGTTAATGCCAAGAGCTTTCAGGGAATCGAGATAAACTTCCTGTGAGTTATCAGGGGATGGTTTCATTATGACTTGATACTGGAAATAACGTTGAGTTCTCATGGGGTTTTCACCATAGCGCCCGTCGGTAGGACGGCGACACGGCTGAACGAAAGCAACTCTCCATGGCTTTTTTCCGAGGGATCTCAAGAAAGTAGATGGATGAAAAGTTCCTGCACCCATTTCAACATCGTATGGCTGATCTATTAGGCAACCTTTTGAGCTCCAATATTCGTTGAGCTTTGCGATTATCTCCTGCAAGTACATCCTAGAGCCTCCATTTCTATTCCAACGAAATTAAGTAGTAGTAATATGGCTGTGCGCCGTTATGCACCTCAAATTCAACATTGTCGAAGTCGTTAGAAAGACTTTCTATGAGCTTTTCAGCTTGTTCTTCTTTGACATCAGAACCATAAAACACTGTTATGATTTCGTAATCGTCCTCTTTGCTGGTTTTTAGTATAGAACTGATGGCATCACGAATAACTTTTTCAAGTCTTCGTCCGGAACTTATGAGCCCTTCCTTCCCAATGGAAAGGTACTCGCCTTTACGCACTTTTTTTCCCTTTATACTCGAATCTCTGATGGCATAAGTGACAGAGATTGGGACTACGTGTTCCATAGCCTCATTCATTTCTGTCAAAAGCTGCTCTGTCTCCAATTCATCATCATACACAGAAAGGGCAGCGATCCCTTCTTGAACTGTTTTGGTTTCAAGGATAATAACTCTTTTGGATGGATTTTTTTCCATAACCGCAGCTGCAGCTTCTCTGGCGGTTAGGAGT
>NZ_CEYIHJ010000038.1:0-3163 GCF_982836095.1 Kosmotoga sp. | reverse complement strand
ATTGACGTGCTTTTTGAGTATAAGTACTTGTTTGTTTGGATTGTTGGGTAAAACAATTACATTCTCTGAATTAAGCCGTTCAATAGCCTGGAACAAGTCCTTCAAGCTCGGGTTCATCGTCTGTCCACCCTTGATTATGTAGTCAACTCCAAGACTTTTCATTATCTCACTAAGGCCATCTCCAGGTGAGACCGCAACGATTCCGTGTTTTTTGCCGATGCCATATGTCTCTTTTTCCTCAATTTTCGCATCAACTATATGATCGTGCTGGATTTTCATGTTATCGATTTTCACTTTTTGAAGTTCTCCGTGCTTAAGAAATTCTTCTATAACATCGCCCGGATGATCAGTATGGACATGGATTTTGATTAGATCATCTTGATTCACGGCAACGATAGAATCACCCATGGACTCCAGATATTTTTTTAAAGAGTCAATAACTTCGTCAGTTCCACCATTTTTATCTCTTAACTTTATTATGAGTTCGGTGCAATAGGAATATTTTATTTCCTCACGAACAAATTCCACGATCTGCTCTGCCGAAACTGCTGTGGCGGCAGGTGTTTCTAGCAGTTCAGTCTCTATTTGCCCGAGTGCGGCCAGCTTAAATCCTTCAATAATATAAGCCAGTCCCTTTGCCCCAGCATCTACCACACCAGCTTCCTTCAATTTATCAAGCATTTCAGGCGTTTCATCCACCGTTTTAAAGGCAATTTCGGTTAACCGAGTAAAGTAGTCTTCAAATTCCTCGATTTCCATCAATTCCGAAAGAGCCTTTTCTGCTAGCACCCTTATCACTGTAAGCATAGTCCCTTCAACGGGTTTCATCACAGACTTATATGCTACTTCTTTTGATTTCAAAAGGCATTCACTAAATGCCTTAGTTGTAAGGTATTTACGTTCCTTTGTGCCTTCTGCGAAACCCCTGAAAATCTGAGATAGAATAACACCAGAATTGCCACGTGCTCCCATTAGCATTCCTTTTTTCACCGCATCCACAACCTGATCGAGATCTGTTGAGTTGAGTTGTTTCAGATATTCCACAGCTTCAAGAACTGCGGCGCTCATATTGGAACCCGTATCACCATCCGGCACTGGAAAAACATTTAGAGCGTTTATCTCATCTTTATTAACGAGCAAACGCTCAGCGGCTTTTTTGAAAGCAACAATAAAGAACTTGCCGTTGAGTCGTTTCATTTAACCGCGCCTCCTATTAGTCCTGTAGTCCAACAACATAGACGTTTACCTTTACATTATTGGCCTCGGTTAGCAATTTCAGCCTGTGAAAGACGTTCTCCTGAATATTCGTAACGACCGTTGGGATTCTGACTCCATATTCAAGCACCAATTCAATGTTAATTTCCAGCGTTCCATCAATCTCTTCGGTTACCTTTATCCCATGTTTTTCCTCTGCACCAAGTATCCTCGCCAAAAAACCTTGTTGGGGTGATCCAACATTAACAGGGCCATAGGACTCTTGGACAACCTTCTTAACAATCGAGCTTATGGTCTGTAAAGTTATTTCGATCTTTCCGTATTCCGTAGTTATAAGCATTCATTTCACCTCGCAATTTCTTAATTGTACTTTCTATGCCCTCAAAATCAAGGCCGTGGTCTTTTAATATTTCCATTCTGCTTCCGTGCTCAGAGAATTTGTCATCAATACCCATTATATGGAATCTTCCATTGTAGTTTTTTGAACTTGCATAAAGCATAACTGAACTCCCAAATCCACCGAGTCTTATCCCTTCCTCTATAGTCACTATAAGCTTGTTATCTTTCAAAATCATATCGAGCGCGTTTATATCAAGGGGTTTAATAGCCCTACAGTTGTACATATTCAGCCCATACTTTGCTGCAATTTCTCTTGCAGGCTGAACCATGCTGCCAGTTGCGAGAATTGCTATCTTTTCCCTGCCTTCAATTAGTTTTTCCCATTTCCAGGGGTTTATTTTCGATATGTTTTCGACTATTTCAGACAGTATTCCATATTCAGACTGTCTCGGATATCGAACCGCAACGGGTCCTGTAAGCTCTTCATACAGCAAAAGGCTGTAAAATATATTTGCAAGTTCTTGAAGGTTCGACGGGGCAAGGATTTTCATATTTGGAATCGTGTTTAAATATGCTATATCAAAAACTCCATTGTGTGTAGCCCCATCGTGACCAACAATTCCGGCACGATCCACTGCAAAAATTACAGGCAATTTTTGCAACGCTATATCATGGATGAGCTGATCATAAGCCCGTTGCAAAAAGGTTGAATAAACGGCAAAAATTGGCTTTGCGCCTTTTACTGAGAGCCCGCCTGCAAAAGTAGCGCAGAGTTGCTCTGTAATTCCAAGGTCATAAAACCTTCCCGGGTATTTTTGGGCAAATTCCGTTAGTCCTGTCCCATCTGGCATGGCAGCAGTAATCGCAACTATTCGTGTGTCTTTTTCAGCCAGTTTTGTAATAACATTTCCAAAAACTTTGCTATATGTAATTAGCGAATCGTTGTATATTTTTTCGCCTGTTTCAGGGTCAATTTTTGAAACGCTATGAAACTTCGTTGGATCTTTTTCAGCATATTCTAAGCCTTTTCCCTTCTGAGTTACAACATGAATCAAAAAGGCTTCGTCAAATTCCTTTACTGTCTTGAAAATGGCCTCCATTTCTTTGATATTGTGTCCATCAACGGGTCCAACATAGTTAAGGCCAAAATCCTCAAAAACATTATCGCCAAGAAAAGTATGCTTTATTCCGTCTTTTATTCTCGAAAGCAAATTTTCGAGTCTTTTCATGTGCATGGTTTCAAGCGTTCCTTTGATATCTTCTTTAATTTCCCTATAAACCGGATTCAACCTCAAGTCTGTGAGCGTTATTGAAAGTGCCCCTACATTCTTGCTGATACTCATGGCATTATCGTTTAGAACGATTTTCAGTTTTGAACCTAATTGTTTTATTTGGTTTATCGCTTCAAGGCTTATTCCAGAAGTCAACGCTCCATCACCGATCACGACAACGATGTTTTTCTTCTCATTTGCCATGGAGAGAGCCCTCTCAATTCCGAGAGCCGCTGGAATCCCGGTACCAACATGCCCCGCACCAAATACGTCATACTCGCTTTCTTCGCGTTTCAGAAAACCACTTATACCTCCTTTTTGACGCAGGGTTTCAACCT
>NZ_CEYIHJ010000037.1:0-13595 GCF_982836095.1 Kosmotoga sp. | reverse complement strand
TAGAAAATTTGTTATTTGCAGCAGGCATCCATGGAATTTCAAAAAAGGAAGCTTTAAAGAAAATCTATGCCATATCTGAAAAAGTAGGGCTTGATAAAGGACGCCTTCACGATCCACTGGAAGATTTTTCCAGAGGCATGCAGCAAAAAGTCGCCATCGCCCGCGCTTTTATGACGGAACCGAAGTTAATGCTTCTGGATGAACCTACAACGGGGCTTGATCCCAGAGCCAAGCGTGAAGTACAATCACTGATTTTACACATGAAAGAAAAGATGGGTGCGACGATTCTGCTGACTACCCATGATATGGAAGAAGCAGAAAGGCTTTGTGATTACGTGGCCATAATTCACAAAGGTAGGATAATCGTGAAAGGTCATACAGAGAAGTTAAAAGCAATGATTGCACACAAAATTAAAAATCCGACATTCGAAGACGTTTTTATGGAATTCACCGGAGTCAGCTTTGATGAAGCAGAATATGAGGAGGCTGAAAGTGCATGAACACTCAAGGGGTAGTCCGGGAAATGAGAGCTTCCTGGGCTTTTATAGTTCGAAATTTTAATCTTATAAAACGCTACTGGAAATGGGAACTTGTCTTTTTTGTTTATACCATAGCAAACTCCATTACCATGGGGTTCATTGGAAAAGGCGTAGAAGCATTTTCAGGAGCAGAACTCGATACGAGCTATTTAATTCTTTACATGCTTTTGGGCTCCATTCTCTGGGGCTATCTTTCCATACTTTTTGAAATAGTAGCCGAAACAGTTGCCTGGGAACGCTGGGAAGAAACGATTGAGTACACTTTTATGGCGCCAATTAAGCGGGCAACGCATTTGCTCAGCGTGTGTGGATTCGCCATTCTCTACGGCATTTTGAGGGCAGGATTGATCTTATTGGTGGTGTCTGCCTTCTTCGATTTAGACCTTTCGAAGGCAAATGTGCTTTCTGCAACCGGGATATTGGCTGTAGCAAGTTTCTCCTTTATAGGTTTAGGAATGGTTGCGGCAATTTTACCGCTTATATCACCGGAGAAAGGGGTACAGGTGGTGCATATTTTCCAGGCGTTATTGCTCATGTTTTCGGGTGTATATTATGAGATCACTGTGTTACCGCAATGGATGCAAAACGTGGCTAAATTCTCACCAGCCACCTATGCCTTAAAAGGAATGCGTTCGGCAATCCTTGATGGCAAAGGATTTAGTGAATTATGGTCTCAAATATGGCCTTTGCTAATACTCGGTCTTTTCCTCTTGCCGGCTGGGATTTACTTTTTTCAACTTATGGAACAGTGGGCAAAGAAAAGAGGGGTTCTCAAGAGGAGCGGTTGATGCCGCTCCTTTTTGACTTTTCAAAACAATGTTAAAATCAAAAGTAATACATCCAGGAGGTAGATTATGCTCTTAACTTTAAGTGGGATAGGTCACGACTATGGCGAAGGGCTTCTCTTTGAAGATATATCGACCGCAATAAATAGAAGAGACAAAATAGTTCTTATCGGCAAGAACGGAAGCGGAAAATCCACACTGCTCAAAATCATCACAGGATTATTGAAACCAACATATGGTGAAGTTCACCGGGCCTCGGGAATGAAGATCGGTTATCAAATTCAGGAACGCATTGAAAACATGAAAGAAGTGCTCATTGACTTCTATATGAAAGAGAAGAGCAGAGTAACACCTGAGACGGAAGAATTTTACAGTTTTGACAGGCGAGTCAGGAGCATATTAACCGGGCTTGAGTTTTCACCACAGGATTGGAACAGAGAACTCGGCAGCTTCAGTGGTGGGGAAATTACGAGAATCGCATTGGGACGCTTACTGCTACTTGATTATGACTTGCTAATGCTCGATGAACCTACAAATCATCTTGACCTTAAATCCGTTGACTGGCTCATTTCGTTTCTAAATTCCTACCGTGGCGCGGTACTGCTTGTATCACATGACAGACACCTCATAAGGAACGTGGGAAATAGGTTCTGGGAGATAAATAGTGGAATGCTTTGGGATTTTCCGGGCAGTTACGAGCATTATAAAGCCGAGAGAGAACTGTATGTAAAAAGCTCTCTTAAAAGGCAGGAGAAGTTGACAAATGAGATAGAAAGGCTCCAGGCAGTTGCTCAGAGATATAGACTTTGGGGAGGCGAAAAGTTTATAAAGCAAGCCAGAAGTAAAGAAAGGCAAATAGAACGTCTCAAGGAAGAACTGAACGAGGTCTCAATTCCGGGAGAAGAGGGAAATTCCACAAAATTAAGGCTTCCAGAACCTTCCAGAACGGGTTACATAGTATTGGAAGTTAAAAATTTGAATTTTAAATATACTGAAAAGCCTGTTTTCAACCATGCAGATCTTGAACTGCAACGTGGTGAAAAGTTGGGAATTGTGGGTCCAAATGGTAGTGGAAAGTCCACTTTTCTTAAGATACTTTCTGGTGAAATAACATCGTTTTCAGGTACAGTAAAGTGGGGACATAATGTTAGCTGGGGGTATCTTTCACAGATGTCAAGCGAGCTCTTACCAGAAAAAGAAGTCATACAAGAATGCTGGGAAATGGTGCGTGACTGGCCAGACTTTGAGATCAGGAAATATCTTGGACGTTTTGGCTTTACCGGTGAAAGCGTTTTTAGAAAGGTTGAATCTTTAAGTGGAGGAGAGAAAACACGGCTCGCTCTTGCAAAGATGATTTTGAAAAGACCTAATGTACTGATCATGGACGAACCCACGAACAATCTTGATATCTGGTCGATTCAGAATCTCGAAGAAGTGCTCATGCTATATAAAGGTGCGATCATATTGGTTTCACATGATAGGGAGTTTTTGAGGAATATCTGTGAAAAATACGTCGTAATCCAATCCGGAAAATTGAAACACCTTAACAAGCTCGAAGACTATTTGAATAATTACGATGAATTCAAAGCCAATTTTACAACCTCCAAAAATACAGCTGAGAAACGACACAGCTTCAAAGAAAAGCGCAAATTGAGTAACCAACGAAAAAAACTTTCAGATTTACTGAAAAGCCTGGAATTTCAAGAGAAGGAGCTCGAAAAATCACTGGAGAACCTGCAAAATGAGCTCTCTCTGTATCCAACTGACTACCAGAAGCTTCAGAACTTGCAGAAAGAAATAGAGAGTACTGAAGAAAAACTACTCAACTTGATCGAAAAGAAAGAATCACTTCAGAAGGAGCTGCTATCACTTGAGGAAAAGCTCATGGATTATAGATAAAATAGCATTTCCACGATGGCGTATATAAAAATCATAGTGAATATGAGGAAATTGTTAAAATAACTCCCACCAACAAGCAACCCTGCATCTCTTTCAGTCACTGAAAGAGGATTATATTCATTTCTCTTTGCAATTCCAAACAGGTAAAACGACCAGATTATATGGAAAACAAAAACGATGAAACCTGTAATCATTAAGTATTGTGAAATACTTTCGAAACTACTAATTGGCCTAATATAGATGTATTCTATAAATCCCGTACCAAGCATTAGAGCCCAACATGCGTAGGTGATCTTTCTAAAAGCTCTGAGGATGTTAAACACCAGCACCTTTACTTCCGGAACATTTTTCTTTCTGAGCAATGGAACAAGGAAAAAACCAAGTGTTATATTGATTCCAGCCCATAAAATATACGAGAGTATCAACAAATACCTGTTAAAAAAAAGGAAAACGTCCATAAAATCCCCCCTTGACCAAAATAAAGAAGTTGTTATTGATTATCATCGATTTATTTTATCATTCTTTTAAACAAAACTGAAACCTTAGAGATCTCTTTTCAATAAATCACTGGTCATTCTCAGTGCGGGTTTTATTAAGGATATAATCCCTACAATGCCGCATAGCGCCAAAACCATTGCTATAACAAAGGGTGATACCACATCTACCAGCTTAAAAGAAAGATAGCCGAAACCACCAACAAACCCGATAACAATGAAAATTGCAATGGCAACGTTGAAGTTCTGCTTTATCGCCCTCTGAGGGTTATCCCAGTTTAGCAAAGGCCTGGTTGCATCTATGACTAATTGAAGTAAATTCAAAAATGCAGAGACAACTCCAGAAAGCAAAACCACTATAATATCAAGAAGCAGGGAACCTCCAAGTAGCAAGTGTATAGCCGCGGTCATCAGCAAAATTCCCATGAAGCTTATCTCCATTATGTTAACGAATTTCGCCTTTAGCACATCACCGGGGCTAACCGGAAGAGCCTTTAATTCTTGCAGGAGCTTCCCTTCCCTGCTGAAAGCTGAAGCTGCCAAACCGCTCATAGAACCAGCAAGAACGCCACCAAGAATCCCAATTGGGACATAAAGGTCTTTAATCGCTTGAAAAAAGTTCTCTATGTTTCCGCTCGCTTCTTGATTTCCTTTGAAAATAAAAGGGAACATAATCACCATAATCGGCAATATAAAAGTGCCTGAGAGCCCGTTAAAAGCAAAGGCTGGTACTTTCAAAAAGTATTTCCATTCCCTGGCATGAAGAGTTGCAAAGAGACTCTTTTCAACATTTAGTTGACCGCTCATTTCCTCCGTGGATAGCTTTCTTCTGCCGGCATAAAATTGCTGCAAGCTATTGTACGTGTCGTAATAGTATTTCTTTGCAAACCAGATAGTGGTAACAAAGGCAATAGCGTGTAAACCCAAATACCCGGCGAGCCAGGCGAGACCAGAAAAAGTATTGCTCAGTAAAGTTTTCACGGCGAAAAATGCTGGCGGATATATTGATGCGAGCTTGTTTATAAATACATCGGGATTTGCAAAGATATTGACAAGGTTAAAGCCGTTGTTTCCACCATTGATAGCAGACTTGTTGACAAGAAAAACAACAATCAATGACATTGCAAGTGCCCCAATGCCAAGGATGTAGAGCATGAAATCCTTCATGCGGCTGAATTTTACTATTCGAGATAGCGGCAATATGATAATGGTTTGAAGAAGCATCGGGAAAATTTGCGATAGTAGAAATAGAAGCATCGAGTACAACCAATATGAAACTCCAGCATTTTTCTGGATGCCGTAATAAACAAGCGAAGGTAATAAGATTGCCAATGAAACAATCATCTGAAAGAGTATGACAACGGTTAACTTCGCTGTGATTACTTCAGAAGCTCTTATTGGGAGTGTGATTAATACCCTCATGTCTTTTGAAAAGAAAAGGGTACTTATAAGCAAAAAAAGACCCACTATAAACCCAATATGCCAGCATTGAGAAAAGCATTGGCCAGAAATAACTTTTCCATTCCGAGGGTTGCAAGTTGCTGATAACTACTAATCAGTAAAGGCTTGTAAAAAAACACAAAAGAAAAGCCAATCGCCCCAAAGGCATAAATCATGAGTGCCAGAATAAGAATGTTCTTTTTGTCTTTTTTCAGTGAAGTTTTTAAGTTACTTAAACCGTAATTTGCATTAATTATTGTCCAGGTAAGAGAAATCCATCTTTTCAATCTCACTTTTCGTCACCTCTAAAAAGAGTTCCTCGAGTGTGCCTGAACCCTTGAGTTTTCTCAATTCTTCAACAGTTCCAACGAATTCAAGTTTGCCTTTTTGAATAATGCCTATCCTATCGCAAATCTTTTCGGCTATTTCCATAACATGGGTGGAGAAAAAAACCGTGTTCCCAGAATTTGCATGGTTTCTCATCATTTTTTTCAAAATAAAGGCCGATTCGGGATCCAATCCCACTATGGGTTCATCCAAAACCCAGACTTTCGGGTTATGAGAAAGGGCGGCTATAAGACTGAGCTTTTGTTTCATCCCATGGGAATACGTGTTTATTGGGTCCATAATGGCGTGCGATAACTTGAAGTCTTCTAACAGCCTTTCTATTCTTTGTGTCCTAAGTTCTTTGGGAACTTGAAAAACATTCATGATGAAGTTCAGATACTCGATTCCCTTTAGTTTCTCCATAACCAGCGGTTCGTCAGCAACATAGCCGATAAACGACTTTGCCTTTACAGGATCTTTTGCCATGTTAATTCCACAAATTTCTACTGTTCCCTCTGTTGGCTCAATAACCCCCGTTATCATTTTGATAGTTGTACTTTTACCCGCTCCGTTAGGCCCAAGAAAGCCAAAAATCTCTCCCTCTTTGACTTCTAAGGAAAGGCCGTCAGCGGCTTTGATGCCTCCTGTATAGATCTTTGTGACGTTTTTTAGCGTTATCATCCACAATCACCTACCATTTTTATAGTCCCATCTTTACAACTCTCTCTTTTTGAAAATAATATAATCTGCTGTGGTAATTACAGCAACCAAAAAAATAAGTAAGACAGATTCTGTAACCTCAATTCCCGCATTGTAAACATTAGAGCCCAGAATGTAGGGATAGAGGTTGAGAAAATCAAGAGGCCTAAAAAGCCCCAGTATGGGGAGTCCTATTATAGTAGCCATTCCTATGATCAGGGGTTTGGTTTGGTCGCTGAAAAGCACAGAATAAAGAATGAAAAGCGAAAAGAAAAAGGCTCCGCCTATCAACTGATGAACCAATATTTTGAATGTTAAGCTAAATCCAGTTTCATAACCCGCAAAGTTCATCGCAATGGGTCCAGATAAAGAGAAAAAAGCGATTAACGCTGAAAGTACACCCAACCCCGTGAAATACTTCATGAAAAATACCCTTTTCCTTGTTAGTCTTGAGAGAAGAAAATAAATTGTCTTTTTGTCAAATTCCCTTGCAAATATGGGGATGGAGATTATCAAAATAACTAATGGAATAAACTGCCCGAGGTTTTTCCCCTGCCATTGGCTGACAAGATAAAAATCATTATTCCCTATATTTTCCAGAAGATCTGGATTGGCCAAAAGGTTTCTGGCAAATTCTGGCATGTCCTCAGTACTGAACCCCTGTAAGAGTTCAACAGCAGTGTCTTTCATTGCAACAGTTGCGATGAGGGCAACCACAAGAAGCAGAGAAACAACGACCAACGTCGTTTTCAGTTCTCTTATCTCTTTATAGAACATTTCTTTCACCCCTTATCACTATCTGGAAGAACTCGTTCAAATCGGGCACATGGCATTCACATTTTTCAGGATATAAAGATTGCCCCTTTGTATCGACTAAAAATGTAAAAAACCCAGCATAGCGAAATGCAGAGACAACATTGTACTTTTTTAGATCAATTTGGCAATCACTTTTCAAAACGAGAAATCTCTCTTTGATCTCATCCAGGAACCCCGAAAAATGTATTTTCCCTTTGTGCATTATCGTGATTCTGTCAGCTATTCTTTCAACTTCCGGGATTATGTGAGAGGTGTAAAGCACTGAACTTCCGTTAATTACGAGGTCTCGAACCATTTCCAGCACATCATCTCTTTTAATTGGGTCCAGTCCCCAGGTGAGCTCGTCAAAAATGTAAAGCTGTGCTTGCCTGGCGAAAATCAGAGCCAGGTAAGCCTGAGTCTTCATTCCATGTGAAAAAGTGCCAATTCTTTTTTTCAGCGGAAGCTGAAAGGTTTCAAAAAGTTCTTTTGCTCTTTCTTCTCTGAAATCCTCAAAAAGCCTTTTGCACATTTCTATTGCCTGCAAACCCGTAAGAGATTTATAAAAATTCTTTTCATCGGGCACGAAAGCGATTTTTTCTCTTGTATAATCGATTTCTTTGCCAAAGACTTTAATGTTACCTTCATATCTTACAAAGCCCAATATCGACTTGAGTGTAGTTGTTTTTCCTGCACCGTTGGGTCCTAAAAGGGCATGCACTTCTTGAGGCTTTACGTTGAAATCTATGCCATCTACCGCTTTTGTGTCACCATAATATTTTTTTAGACCTCTGACAGAAACGGGCTCATTCATTTCATGCCTTTCCATAGTTCTTCCACCACCTTTTGAAGCTCTTCAAGCATTATTCCGCTTTTCTTTGCTTTAATAACCACTTCTGAAAGTTCCCTTTTCATGCTCATCAAAAAGACCTCTTTGATTGTAGCTGCTTCCGTGCTTATAAGGAAGCCAATTCCCTGTCTGGCGATTAAAATACCCTCAAGTTCCAGCTCTTTGTATGCTCTGACAACCGTATTTGGATTAACCCTCAATGCCGTGGCGAGTTCCCTGATCGAGGGTAGGGCGTCATCTCTTTTCAATTCGCCCCTTAATATCTTTCCTACTATTCCCTGCTTTATTTGTTTGTATATTGGCATTGGAGAGTGTATATCGAGATTCACAAGCATTCTAACACCTTCTCAAAATATCATACTGTACTATAACACATAGTACAGTGATTGTCAAATAAAAGACCGGGATTTCCCGGCCTTGTAAATAGCTACTTAGAGTGATTTTCTTATTGCTTTGGCCATATTTGTACCGAGCAATTTGCATTTTTTCAACTCTTCCTCTTTTGGAGAATGTTGAGCTTCTATTACCGGTTCAATGAAATTCCAACCTTTGTTGTTGCTTGCAAATTCTTCTAATTCCTTCAATGCCCCTCCACTCCAGCTATAAGAGCCAAAAACTCCAACATATCGGTTTTTCATCATTCTGTTTTCGATAGCCGAGATCAATTGTTTCATAGGAGGAAAGAGCTCTGTGTTGTAAGTACAGCTTCCCATGATTAAGCCCTTAAATTTCCAGATATCCCGGATGACAAAAGAAATATGAGATTTCGCGATGTTGTGAAGCCTGATTTTCTGTACCCCTTCATCACATAAACCCTTTGCAACGGCTTCCATCATCCTTTGAGTGTTCCCGTACATTGATCCGTAAGCTAATACCACACCTTCTTCAGCTTCCTGTTTGCTCCATTGGTCATAGAGGCTGATTATCTTCTCTGGATTCTTTCTCCATATAGGGCCATGAGTCGCTGCAATAGTCTTGATGTCTATACCTTCAAGCTTTTTAAACGCCCGTTGAACCATTGCGCTGTAACGTCCTACAATGTTTGAAAAGTACCTTAAGATTTCATCTTCATAGTATTCCAGGTCAACCTGGTTATCAAAAATACCTCCATTCAATGCTCCAAAGCCACCAAAGGCATCACCCGAAAAAAGAGTCCCCGTTTCGAGGTCATAAGTCATCATAGTTTCAGGCCAGTGAACCATTGGGGTAAGGTAGAACTTCAACTTATGGGTTCCAAGGGAAAGAACTTCTCCATCTTCAATGGTAACAGTGTTCTTTGTAATTCCATAAAATCCCTCTAAAAATTGAATAGTCTTTTTGTTTCCAACTATCTTCATTCTTGGATATGCTTCAACCAATACCTTTATTGCACCTGAATGGTCAGGTTCCATGTGGTTTATCACCAGATAATCTATACTCTTCCCTTCCGGAAGCAATGCCTTTACCTTATCAAGATACTGCGAAAAATAGCTACCTTTGACCGTGTCAACAAGTGCTACCTTTTCATCTATTATCATGTATGCGTTGTATGAAACCCCTTTGGGAAGTGGCCATAAACCCTCGAAGAGATTAGTTTCGTAGTCATTGACACCAATCCAGTAGATTCCGTCGTGAATCTCAATTCCTCTGTGCATTTTACCCCTCCTTTTTATTACACTGCTTGAATCTATTATAAATGAAAGGCTTTCAATAGTAGAATAGTTGTATAATTATACAGACTGAGGGGGATAATCATAGGTAAGATTCCTACAAAGACGATGATGGCAACAGCTTCTTATGGGTTTGGGATATCACATAAATATGCACTTGAATCTACATAATGGGTCATGAACAATCACACAGATATAAGCTTTATTCCATTAAGCTCATAGATGAAGATGAAAAGCACAAAGAATTTCGCAGAGAGCTGAATTTATCGAACAGTATTAAGTATAAAACCTTTCCTTTGATGACAGATAATGCTGAGAGGAGTGAAAGTATGAGGCGAGCAACGTTGCTTTTGGCTTTTCTTTTAATTTTTACCGCGCTCTTTGCTCAGTTGAATATTTTGAGTGTGGATACTTCAACATTTCCGCTGATAAATATGAAGATCAGCGGTGAAGAAGCGACAGCGTCTTCAATTCAGGTATATGACAATGGAGAACTTGCAAAGCTAAAGAGTTTTAGCATGGATTCACTTGAAGATAGAAAACCACTGGACATTGTTTTTGTAATAGACAACTCAGGAACTATGGGAGTTAAGATAGCTTCAGTAAAAGAAAAAGTGGCATCCATTGCAGCAGAAATGGAGAAAAACGGCTATGATCTTAGATTCGCTGTTCTTGGCTTTGGTACAACAATAAACCACGAATTCATCAATTCAAAGGGCTCGCACTTTACGACTTCCGTTGAGGAACTTCAAAAACGTCTTTCTGAGGTTTTATCTTATGTTGGCGGAGCTGATGAATGCCAAATAAGAGCTCTGTACACCGCAGCGGGTTATGATTTCAGGAAAAATGCCGGGAAAGTGCTTATCTTGATTACCGATGAAGATAGCTATCAAAACGCTACCAATGATTCATTTTATTCGGGGTTGATGGAAAAAATATCCAAAAAGCGATTAAATGTGTTCATTCTACATCAGGATCCGGATGACCGATACTATGAAATTGCCAAACAAAGCGGTGGTAAAGCCTTCAAATTCGGGAAAGACGATTTTGAAAAGGCTTTTGATGAACTCTTTATTATGCGCAAATTCACGAGCAGTATGAGCTTTTTTCTTCCCTGCAGCTACCCAACATTAAAAGCGGGAGAATTGCATGAACTGCGGGTAAAGAATCTCTTCACAGCTTCAGAAGCCACCACAACTATTAAGGTCCCGGAGAAAAGCAAAACCTCCCTGAAGATTTTTGAAATAGATCATTCCAGATTTCCGGAAATTCATTTGAAAATCAGCTTGAACACTTATGATCAAACACTTTATGAAGACGGGATCATGGTATATGAAAGCGAAAAAAAGATAAACGATATTTCTATTATGGCTTTGAGCAGAAAAATCAATGCTCCGGTGGATATAGTGTTTGTGCTTGATACCACTGCGAGTATGATCAATGAGATCAGAGCAATGGTCAACAATCTCATAACCTTCACGGAGATACTCGAAAGCTCTGGCCTTGATGCGAGGATAGGTTTGATAACTTTTGGAGACGAATTGAGAAGTCGTTATGATCTGACAGATAATTTCATAAAAATAAAAAAGGTGCTTGAAGCGCAATACGCTACCGGTGGAGGAGATGTGCCCGAGGCTTCTCTTGACGCGATTATGGGAATTTCTGATCTCACTTTCAGGAAAAATGCCCAGAAAATAGCGATTGTCATAACAGATGCCGCCCCCCATTACAAAGGAGATAGTACGGATTTCTCAAAATACTCTGTTGATGAAGTAAGAGAATTTCTTTTGAAAAATAGAATTACATTTATATTGGTTGGGCCGGAAAAAGCCATGGAATTTCAGAATTTGAGAAAAGACGTCCCAGGAAGGTTCATAGAAATCTCTTATGCCCGTGTGAGGGATTTCGGTACAATTTTGAGCTCCATAGCAAAGGAAATAACATCACAATATGAGATAATCTATAAATCTCCAGATCCCATTACACCGGGGGAAAGGCGTGTACACGTTGGTTATGGCATTGTTGGTGATTCTACGGTTTACTCGATTTTGCCTCCAATCGATTTTGAAATAAATTCTCTTGTTGCCAGGCCATTCATTGTCGAACCCGGTGAGACCGTAGAATTGAGATGCACTACATATCCAGATAATTTGCTGGAGTTTGATTGGCAAGTGGAAGCTGGAAATATAGTTGAAAAATGGGATAATAAAGCCATTTGGCAGCTTCCTGAAAAAGAAGGGTCATATATCGCTACCGTTACCGTGAAATCTGCAAAGTTCGTCAAAAAGGCTGAAGTAGTGGTAATGGTTTGCAAAAACCCTTGCAGACATTAAAACATGTGTTACAATGGCGCATACAAGGGGGGATTAAAACGGATAGAACAAGGCTCATTTGGTTGCATGAGAAGTTGGTGAGAGGTGAGTACCCCTCTCTGAGGGAAATGGCGCTTGCTTTTAGGATATCCACAAGACAGGCTGAAAGAGAAATAGAATATCTTCGCAGGGTTTTTCGCGCACCTCTTAAATATTCGAGGAAATACGGAGGTTATTATTACGCCGAGCCTTTCGAATTTCCGCTGTTGTTCGGCCCGAGATCAGGTGGTCTTAGGAAAAACCCCGTAGTTTCTGTTATAGAAGGTGCAATAACCCGCCGGGAGAAGCTATTTATTAAATTAGCTGATGGTTCCGGCATATTCATTCCTTATTATTACAGCGCTTCACGCGAAAGTTTTATAGGTCGCTTTGAAAACTCCGAGAAAATTCTTGAGGTGAATCTCAAAGAACTAAAACTCCTAAAAACAATAGACAAGAATCATACAGAGATTCCTGCTTTTGATATTGAGAAATCTTTTCCCTCTGAAGTGAAGATAGCCAGAGTTAAATTCGGTTCTGAACACATGCTCCTCGTATATGAAACGGCTCTTGATGTTATTAAATGGCTTCTTGAAAACAAAAAAGCGAACCCTGTTATTATATCACCCAAAAAGCTCATCAAAGAATTGCTTGCCATTTCCAAAACAATTCAAAAGACATTCGAACCCAATGGTTAAATCTTTTTTCTTCAAAGGAGTGTATGGATGCCTACAGCTATTGAAGTAAAGCAGCTTGTAAAACACTATGGGACTGTCAAAGCCGTTGATGGTATTTCGTTTAACGTGAAAATAGGAGAATGCCTTGCTATATTGGGACCAAATGGCGCTGGAAAAACCACAACCGTGGAAATTCTTGAAGGACTTAGAAAACCCGACTCTGGCAATATATTTTATTTTGAATCAGAAGTCCACAAAGTTGGAAAAGAAATAAAAGATGTTATAGGTGTTCAGCTTCAAACCAGTTCTTTTATGGATTATCTAACGGTCAAAGAAACCATCAAGCTTTTTGGCGGGTTGTACACAAAATCTTTGAGCCCGGAGGACTTAATACAACTCGTAGAACTCAATGAAAAATCAAGAACGCTTGTGAAAAATTTATCTGGTGGTCAGAAACAGCGTCTTGCTCTTGCAGTGGCATTGGTAAACGACCCAAGGATTCTTTTTCTTGATGAACCTACAACCGGGCTTGACCCTCAGGCAAGGAGGCTTCTCTGGGATACGATTCTAAAGCTCAAGGCGAGAAAAAAGACCATAGTCCTCACCACACACTATATGGAAGAAGCTGAGCAACTTGCTGATAGAATTGTCATTATTGACCACGGAAAAATCGTCGCTTCCGGAACACTTGATGACCTCATAAAAACTGTCAAAGAAAATCAATTTATCGAATTTCGGTTGCCTAACTCTCATGGTGACGAAACTATTTTCAACAAACTCCGTGAGCATTTTCCTGGGCTGAAATTATCTGATGATGGCAAATTCATTTGCCCTACACTTGACATTGAAACCTCTCTTGAGAAAATCTTTAACCTCCTGGGTAACCTTAACAGCAAAGTAGAAAATATAGTGATAAGAAAGCCAAATCTTGAGGATGTGTTTCTCAAACTCACCGGGCACTCTCTCAGAGATTAGGGGGTGTTCTTTTGAAGCGTATCCTAACCTTGTGGAAAGCATTCTTAAGAAGTGATTTGCAAGAATTTGAATCTTTTTTTTGGTCTCTTCTTTTTCCTATCATTCTCTTTTTCAT
>NZ_CEYIHJ010000036.1:8438-13774 GCF_982836095.1 Kosmotoga sp. | reverse complement strand
AGCATCAGCTTCCCAAGCTGAGGGTCGCGGGTTCGAGTCCCGTCGCCCGCTCCAAAAAAAAGCGCGCTAGATGCGCGCTTTTTCATTAAGCTCATTATTGGCTGTACTTTCTTAATAGATCAATAAGAGCTTCCCTGAGAAGCGCTGACTCAGTCTTTTTTAGCCTTTTTGCCAGTCTTGAAAGTTTTTCAAGTTGAGATTTTGGATAATAGCTCGATTTGAGTGACATCTTTTGTTTACCTTCCGCAGGGGCGAAAACCATTCTATTTCTCCCCTGCTTTTTAGCTGTGAACATTCCATCTTCGAGAACATGTATCAATCCATCAACACTTGAAGCGCTCCTGGGGATATCTGCTACCGCACCTGAAACTGTGAACTTGATCAGATGGCCTTCACATTCGAGTTCCGCAACTTCAATCTGCTTTCTCGCTTCTTCCAGTTCCATTAGCAGTGTTTCGGCTGTGTGCTCTGAACTCATAACAAAAAATTCATCGCCAGCTCTTTCAACAATAAAACCATCTGGCAAACTCTCCTTTAGGATTTCATCGATGAATTCAATGACCCTGTCTCCGCATTTTCTTCCATATTCTTCGTTGATGTTGTAGAAGTTGTCAATATCCAGATTTCCCACTGCAAAACTCCCTGAAGCATACGCCTGATTAAAAATCTCCCGAATTTTCTCAAAAGGTGTTGGCATTTTATGACCTCCTTTTATATGATGTCATTATTAGTATATACATATACATATATTTATATATTATAACCAAATGAAAAATGTAAAAAACAGGTGAATTACCCAGAGTGGTTTTTCAGGGTATAATGCAGCAAGATGCTATCAGATGAGAGTTTCCTTAGTTCTAAAAGCTTGAGAAAATGATCATGTTCGACAAGTTGAAAATGAACATCGCCACTGAGAACAATAGGTTCGATTGTCAGGTATATATCCGTTATCAAGCCATGTTCAAGAAAAAGAGAGAATATTTGTGGTCCTCCAATTATAGCCACATCATTATAGCCACGTTCTTGAAGAAAGTGCAGGAGCTTTTCGGGAGGCATATCGGTAATAATGAGATTCTCAGAAAGGGGGTCCCTGTAATGGTGCGGGGTTCGACTCAGAACAACATTTAACCTACCAGAGAGAGGTTTATAATTGAGCGTTTCGAAGGTTTTTCTTCCCATTACAACCACACCCATTTTACGGGTTAAATTCTTGAAAAATTTCTTGTCTTCTCTTGAAGACCAATCTACTGCAAGACTGCTTCCTCTGGATAAAACACCATTTGCACTCATTACAGCTATGATGGCCGCTCTTATTTTGCTCATTGTTGACAAGCACAAGAAAGCCCTTCTACTGCGTGATGAAAGGGGATGTGCTGCTTCCTCCTTTCTCTAAAGGTGGTGGTATAAACCGGTACACTTTTTTACCTTTTTAATGTACAAGTGGTTTTGTTTCTCTATGAAAATGTTTTCTAATTTGCTCGCTGTTTTTATTTCTATTCTTCAATCCACTGTATGACGTACTATGGCCTCTGATCTCGGAAAGATCACATCTACTTCTTCAGACAATTCGACACTAACATTTTCAACATGGGTTATTTCAGTATTTTCTCCTGGTTGTAGTATCAAAGGCTTTTCAGAAGTTAACAATTTCACTGGCGTTTGTCTGTTGTTGGTTATAATTACATGATTGTCCTTTGTTTCAATAGCTATTCCCATAGCGGTGCTTTTTCCTGGCTTTACAGGAAAATTCAACATTATTGGCGTAATTGCGTTTATTATCTCTATGAAATCCTTGGTGTAGTTTTTCAATATACCGGTGTACTCTTGCCAAGCATCATTTTCAAAGCGCTCATATACAACACGTTTCCCTATGAGTTTTTCCAGAAGGGGGTCATACGAGTTGCCAATGTAATCGACAAAACTTTCGCCCATTTTGTTCACATACTTTTCTTTTCCAGAGAGAACGGAACTTTTGGGTGTAACCTGTCCTATTAGTAATTTCATCGACTCAACAATGGCATCCCTAACCGCTGCAAAGAAGTTGCGAACAGTCTTCCTCACTGTGACAAGCAACCCTGATTTGGAAGAAAAGGTCCTAAGCTCTCGCCTTCTTCTTTGGGCTTCATCCAGATCAGCCGGTATTCTATAAATGGTCTTTATACTTGCGTATTCAGTTCTATAAAGAATAAAACCCGTTTCGAAGTGTGAGCCGCTCTTGTGAGGCTTTGAATATCTCAAAAGTAAACCGCTGCTTTCCAGCTCCAAGGTTCCCCATACCGCTTTTCCGTCTTTCAATATGAGTATCACGGGGAATTTTTCCATATCTTTTAGACATCGGTCTCTCCATGTGGCTTTGAGATAAGCAACTATGATGGCAGTCACGAATATAACGATTATGGTAATAGTCAGGCTATTCATAAGGCACCTCCAAAAAAGCCCGCTTTCGCGGGCTTTTTTGATATATTACTTAACGATAAGATTCATTATTTTGTCCGGAACATAGATGACTTTTCTTATCTCTTTACCCTCAAGATGCTTGGAGATTTTCGGATCTTTTTTCAAAGCTTCCAATACTGTATCTCTCGTAGCACCTTGGGACACTTCGACTTTTCCCCTAATTTTACCGTTGATCTGTACAGGGATTTCTACATCAGCGAGTTTCAAGTATTTTTCATAATCCGCAGGGAACCCGGCGTTCAACACACCACCTTTTCCACCTTTCAACTCAAATATTTCCTCAGATATGAAAGGGGCAAAAGGCGCAAGAAGCTTCGCAAGGTCGATAACCAGCTGTCTTTCAATGCTGTTATGTTTTAAGGCTTCGTTCACAAATTCCATTATTGCAGCTATGGCTGTGTTATACTTAATGTTTTCAATTGAATATTGGACCTTTTCAATAGTTTCAGCCATCTTTATTTTCAGTTCAAGGGGACTTTTGGCTTCGGGAAGATTGGCAATTTCCCAAACTCTGTTTAGAAATCTCTTTATGGCATCCATCCCGCTGTCTCTAAAATCGCCGCCTTCTAAAAAGCTCCCCATGAACATCAAATAGGTCCGTAAAGCATCAACGCCATGTGTTTCAAAGTACTCGTTGGGGTTGACAATATTACCTTTGGACTTGCTCATTTTTTGGCCATCTTTGATTATCAAGCCATGGCCTCTAAAAGAAATAAAGGGCTCTTCAAAATGAAGCAATCCCATGTCATGGAGTGCCATGGTGATGAATCTGGAATACATGAGATGAAGATTGGCATGTTCATTTCCACCGATATACATGTCAACGGGAAGCCATTTCTTTGCCAATTCGGGATCATATGGGTTCTTATCATCATGCGGTGAAACATATCTCAGGAAATACCATGCAGAGTCAAGGAAATTATCGCTCACGTCTGTTTCCCTTTTGGCAGGGCCTCCACACTTAGGGCATGTTGTATTGACAAATTCTGCATTCCTCGCAAGAGGAGATAGGCCACTCCCATCAGGAATGTAATCATCAGTTTCTGGTAATAAAACAGGAAGATCTTCCTCAGGGACAGGAACAATTCCACATTTATCACAGTAGATAACAGGAATAGGAGGGCCCCAGTATCTTTGCCTGGAGACGCACCAATCATGAAGATGATAGTTGACTGTTGGCTTCATGCTTTCGTGAATTTCTCCTACTCTTTCTATAAACTCTTCACTTTTCCATCCAGTATGAGGCCCGCTGTTTATCATGACCCCATACTCAGTGTAAGGAAGTTCCTCTGGAGAGCATTCTATTACTTGTTTGATCTCCAGGCCATATTTTTTAGCAAAGACATAGTCCCTCTCATCATGGGCTGGTACCGCCATTACGGCACCGGTTCCGTACTCCGCCAGAACGTAATCACCTATCCAAATGGGAATACGGTTGCCCGTAAGAGGATGCAGCGCAAAACTACCAGTAAATATGCCATTTTTCTCCCTTTTTATTGATGTCCTGGTAGCCTCGTCCATCTTATTCACAATATTCAAGAATTCATTAAAGATAGGCTTTTGATCGTCTTTTATCAACGATTTAGTCATTTCATGCTCCGGTGCGAGAACAAGATAAGTGACTCCGTAAACAGTGTCGGGTCTTGTGGTGAACACTTCTATGTATTCGTCTTTCCCCTCGACCTTGAAAGCAATTGTCGCACCCCTGGAGCGACCAATCCAACTTCTCTGTATGTTTTTGGTGATTTCGGTCCAATCGAGTTTGCCGAGATTTTCAAGTAATCGATCAGCGTACTTCGTGATTTTGAAAAACCATTGACTCATCTGGCGTTTTGTGATTTCTGTACCACATCTTTCACATTTTCCTTCAATAACCTGTTCATCAGCAAGAACGGTTTTACAGGATGGACACCAGTTGACGGTGGATTCGCGTTTCTCGGCCAAGCCAGCTTCGTAGAGCTTTAAAAAGATCCACTGGGTCCAGCGATAATACTCGGGATCCGAGGTATTTACCTCACTACGCCAGTCAAAGATGTTTCCAATTTTCTTCAACTGCTTTTCCCTGAAATACTCTATACTTTTGGGAGTCAATTTTGCAGGATGTTTGCCAATTTTCAGAGCATAGTTCTCGCTATGAATGCCAAAAGCGTCAAAACCAATAGGTTCAAAAACATCATAGCCTTTCAGCCTCATGTAGCGGCCATAAACATCGGATCCAATAAAAGAATACATATTCCCGATGTGAAGCCCGGAAGCAGATGGATACGGAAACATCATGAGATTATAAAAAGGCTTTTTTGCATCTTTCAGATTTACCTCATAAGGTTTTTCTCTTTCGTAGTAATCCTGCCATTTTTTTTCAACAGCTTTAAAGTCGTACATTGGCATCCCCCTGTTCAGGTTTTAGTCAAGCTTGCTTATAAATCTCAATATTATTTTTGCCATTTGCTTACCAGTTTTGTTCGCGGCTTCAATTACTTCCTCCGCCGTTAAAGGTTTAAGGTCATCAGAGACAGCCCTATCTGTTATGGCTGACATACCCAGGACCTTTATCCCAGCATGCCTTGCTACAATGACCTCTGGAACAGTTGACATCCCAACTGCATCTGCCCCAAAGCTCCTCAACATTTTCAACTCAGCTGGTGTTTCAAAGCTTGGGCCTGACACCCCAACATATACACCTTCATAAACTCCTATACCAAGCTCTTTCGCCGCAAGAAAAGCAATAGAACGCAATTCTTTATCATATGCTTCGCTCATGTCAGGAAATCTGGGGCCCCATTCCTCAACGTTTGGGCCTATTAGAGGATTTAACCCCATGAAATTGATCTGGTCCTTAATAAGCATCGGATGACCAATTTCAAAATCAGGGTCGAGCC
>NZ_CEYIHJ010000036.1:0-8428 GCF_982836095.1 Kosmotoga sp. | reverse complement strand
GTTCTTGCATAACCCTTATTGGAAACGTTACCGTTTTCATATCATAGCCCTCGTAATAGTGAAACCTTCCATTCATCAGCATTACAGGATATCCATGAATTTCACCAAACGACAATTCACCTTTGTGACCCGGTGCGGTTGAAAGCGGAAATCCAGGTATTTCTGCATAGGAAATTGACAAGGCATTTTCTAAACTCTCTGCAATTCCACTAAGTCCTGATCCCAATATAATTGCTATTTTTGGGGGTTTTTGAACTTTTTCGAGAAGAAATTTAGCTGACTTTTTTACATTTGAAACGTATTCGTTCATTTCTTGAATAACTTCTTGAACATTCATAATATTCCTCCTTTCAGGTCTATCTCTTATCTTATACATTATATCAGAATCGAGAAAAGTCCACCAGAAGATGCTATAATTTCACCGATATAAAGAGTCATAATTGAATTGAAAGGAGAGTTTTGGATGCGATTTACAGAATTATACGCTCCCACATTAAGAGAAGCCCCTTCCGATGCTGATCTAATCAGTATCAAATTGCTCATACGCGGAGGATTTGTTAGAAAAGTTGCTGCAGGTGTCTATGCATATTTACCTTTAGGGCTCAAGGTGTTGAAGAAGATCGAAAATATAGTTCGGGAAGAAATGGATAGAATTGGCTGCCAGGAATCTTTGCTTCCTATTATACAGCCCGCAGAACTATGGCATGAATCGGGAAGATGGGATGATTACGGTCCAGAGATGATGAAGTTGAAAGACCGCCATAAAAGGGATTTTACCCTCGGCCCCACACATGAGGAAATAATAACGAGCCTTTTAAGAAGTGAGCTCAGGTCTTACAGGCAATTTCCGCTTTCTCTTTATCAAATTGCTGTAAAGTATCGTGATGAAATCAGGCCGAGATTTGGATTGATGAGGGCAAGGGAATTCATCATGAAAGATGCTTACAGCTTTCACACCAGCTGGGAATCATTGGATGAGGCTTACAAAAAATTCCACAGTGCATACTCCCGTATTATGAAGCGAATTGGTTTAAAATATCTTGTGGTTGAGGCTGATTCCGGTGCGATTGGCGGAAACGAATCTCATGAGTTCAATGTACTCGCTGAAAGTGGAGAATCAACACTGCTTTATTGTGACTGTGGCTATGCTGCCAGTGATGAAAAAGCAGAATACTTGGTTCCAACCCTAAAGCGCTCAACAGAACAAATGCTATCGCTTGAGCGCGTTGAAACCCCGGGGGTGCGAACCGTGGAAGAAGTCGCAGCTTTTTTGGGAAAACAGCCATCCGACATAGTTAAGTCTCTGCTTTACCATAGCAAAAAGGGGTATGTTATGGTACTTATCAGGGGCGATATGACGCTAAATGAGTCCAAGTTGAAGGCGCATCTGGGCGATCAAAGCCTCCGGCTTGCAGAACCGCAGGAAGTTTTCGAATCTTTTAGTGTGCCGATAGGCTTTATCGGGCCTATTGGAATACCCGGTAGTGTTGATATCGTTGCGGATTATACTGTAAAGCCGTTGATGAATTTTGTTGTAGGTGGTATGAAAGAAGGAACACATTACATCAACGCTTGCTATGAAAGAGATTTTGAAATAAACAGGTGGGCTGACCTAAAAATGGTTCAAGCTGGGGATCCCTGCCCAAAGTGTGGCAAGCCACTTATGAGCACCAAAGGCATTGAACTCGGTCATATTTTCAAGCTCGGCACGAAATATTCCGAAAAGATGAACGGGTATTTTACCGATGAAAACGGCGATAACAAGCCCTACATCATGGGCTGTTATGGGTGGGGTGTTTCAAGAACCCTCAGTGCGAGTGTTGAACAGCTGCACGATAAAAACGGAATTATTTGGCCTCTTTCTATTGCGCCATTTCAGATAGTAATATCGGCCCTTAACACGTCTGACGAGCAAATCATGAAAGTTAGTGAAGATCTCTATGCAATTCTTCAAGAAAGAGGTTATGAAGTGCTTTTAGATGACAGGAATATTTCGCCTGGGGTCAAATTCAAAGATGCCGATCTCATTGGTATACCTTTGAGAATCACGGTAGGAAGAAAGTTGAAGGAACAAAAGCTGGAGTTAAAATTGCGCACTTCCCCAGCGCAAGATGTTGAAATCGATGAGAAATACACAGAAGTTCTTGAAAAAATCGCACAACTCTTGGACGAATATGCCCAAGGAGATTTTCTGGAGGTAAGATAATGGGAATCTTTTCAAAAATGAAGCTAGGATTGAAGAAAACAAGAGAATCCATATTTAAGCAGGTAAGAAAACTTCTCAAATTCAAAAAGCTTGATGAAGAGACACTTGAAGAAATCGAAGAGCTTTTGATTACGTCTGACATGGGTGTAGAAACAGCCAGCGATGTTATTGAGCAGTTAAAAGAAAAATCCGGTGATTACGATAGCCCAATTGAAGCCCTAAAAGATATTCTAAATGATTTGCTGAAGATGAATCATACTGAGCCAATTGTTGAAAATCCACCATTGGTGATATCTGTTGTTGGTGTAAACGGCACCGGAAAGACAACAACGATCGGGAAACTTTCAAAACTATTTGTGGAACAAGGAAACAGGGTTGTACTTGCAGCGTGTGATACTTTCAGAGCAGCTGCTGTTGAGCAATTGAGACTATGGAGTGAAAGAATGGGTGCCGATTTTATCAGTCAAGGTCAGGGGGCAGATCCAGCAGCAGTTGCCTTCGATGCGGTTAGCCATGCAAAAAGCAAGTCAAAGGATATCGTGATTATTGATACTGCCGGAAGGCTTCACACCAAGCATAATTTGATGGAAGAGCTCAAAAAAATCCATCGCGTCGTTAAAAAAGTCATTCCGGAGGCTCCTCACGAAGTTCTTCTGGTGATTGATGCGACCACCGGACAAAATGGCCTTGTTCAAGCAAAAAAGTTCATGGATGCCGTTGAAATAACAGGCATTGTTTTGACGAAGCTTGATGGCACAGCTAAAGGTGGAATTGTATTTGCCATTGTAAAGGAGCTTGGAATACCTGTAAAATACATTGGTGTGGGTGAAGCCATAGATGATTTGAAACCTTTCGACGCCGCTGAGTTTGTAGAAGCCCTTCTAGGCACCGAAGAATTAGAGGAAAATGAGGTGTAGAAAATGGGATTCACGATTAAGAGCAGTTATGCTTTAAGGGCATTGCAGGAACTTGCAACATCTTCCGAAAATGGGGAGGAAGTAACATCACTTTCTGAAATTGCACGAAAGAACAATATTCCCAGGGATTTTCTTGAAAAGATTTTTGCTGAATTGAGAGAAGCCGGCTTTGTTAAATCGACAAGAGGAAGATACGGTGGGTACACCCTTGCGAAGAAACCTGAAGAAATAAAGTTAAAAGCCGTGATCTTAAAACTCGATAGACCAATGAATTCCTATGTTTGCCTGCAATCTGATGAAGAATGTGATATTGATCCTAACTGTGTTGTCAAATATGTGTGGGTGAGGCTCTACAAAGCCATGATGAGAGAATTGGGGAATATGACATTGAAGGATATTGTGGACCTTTCTAAAAAAATAAAATCAGGTCAGAATACTGAGGAGGCACAAGATATGCTTGGTGACTCTCCTTCGGGTGATGCTAAGTGAAGCGGGCGGTGTATCCTGGATCTTTTGATCCAATAACCTTTGGCCATCTAGACATTCTCAACAGAGCTTCCAGAATCTTTGACGAAGTTACTGTGCTGATAATGAACAATATAAACAAAGACTATTTCTTCAATTGGAAAGAACGTCTTAGCATGGCAAAGGAAGCCATCAAAAAATATAGTAACGTGAAAGCTGAGATGTTCGACGGTCTTCTTGTGGAATATACACGAAAGAATGAAATTACCATTCTCGTAAGAGGACTTAGAGCTGTTTCTGATTTTGAATACGAGCTGCAAATGGCCCATATGAACAAAGCCATGTGCCCGAATTTGGAAACGGTATTTCTCATGACTGACTCTAAATACTCGTTTATCTCTTCTACTATTGTCAGAGAAGTTGCCAAATTTGGTGGTGATGTATCACCCTGGGTTCCCGAATATGTGGTACGGGCTTTCAAGAAAAAACACGGATAATGCTCCCATCATAGATCTTGTGTTGTCTAAAACTTTGTATTTTTGACGCGAAGGCATAGTTGGATTATGTGTTTAACTTCTTTGAAATCTCAAATGTGATACATGCGTTATAATCCTAAAGAGAATACTTAATTGTCTGATAAAGGAGGAGCAAAAATGGCTGAAAAAATCACTGCCTCAATGGTGAAAGAATTGAGAGATATGACAGGAGCAGGGATGCTCGACTGTAAGAAAGCTCTAATCGAAACTGATGGCGATTTTGAGAAAGCAAAGGAGTATCTGAGAAAAAAAGGCGCATTGAAAGCGGACAAAGTAGCCGGGAGAGCCACAGGTGAAGGCATCATTTATTCTTACATTCATCATAATGACAAACTTGGTGTTTTGCTGGAACTGAATTGCAATACCGATTTTGTAGCAAGAACAGAGGAATTCAAAGAGCTTGCTCATAAACTCGCTTTGCAAATAGCTTCCATGGCCCCAAGATGGGTAGCAAGAGAAAATGTACCGGAAGATGTGATAGCAAAGGAAAAGGAAATCTATGCTGAACAGATGAAGAATTCTGGTAAACCTGAAAATGTTATCGAAAAGATAATCGAAGGCAAGATGGAAAATTTTTACAAGGATAACTGCCTTCTTGAGCAGGAATATGTCTTTGAAAAGGGCAAGACTATAAAAGAACTCATTGTTGACTTGATTGCTAAAACGGGTGAAAATATTCAGGTAAGCCGCTTTGTCAGATGGGAACTCGGAGGCGGCTCTAATTAACATTATGGAGGTGAGCATTGCTCACCTCTTTTTTTGGGAGGTTCGATATGTATAAGAGAGTCCTCTTGAAATTGAGTGGTGAAGTCTTTAGTGGTGAAGGTAATAAGGGATTTATAAAAGACAGGATAGATTATCTACTTGGCGAACTGAAAAGTGTTGTAGAACATGGTGTTGAAATGGGTATTGTCATCGGTGCTGGAAACCTTTTCCGTGGGGCTGAACTGTCAGCACTTCGCGCAAAGGCTGCAGACCAAATCGGGATGCTTGGAACACTTATCAACGCCATATACCTGAAAGAAATTCTCGTGAACAACGGGATAAAAGCAGTGGCAATTTCATCCAGTGTCAACTCTCCGTCTTTTGAACCTCACAAATACGATTTGATTGAAAGGTATTTTGCGACAAACCACGTGGTTATTTTTGGAGGTGGCACGACGCTTCCATATTTCACAACAGATACAGCTGCGGCAATCCGCGCCATTGAAATTGACGCCGATGTACTCATTAAGGCGACAAAGGTTGATGGAGTATACAATAGAGATCCGAAACTGTACACCGATGCCAACCGGATTGGCAAGATAACCTTCAAAGAAGCCATAGAAAAAGGGCTAAAAATAATGGATAAGGAAGCATTTTCGCTTTGCCAAAGATATAAAAAACCCGTGATTGTTATAAATTTCTTTGTTCCCAATAGTCTGTTAAGTGCTATAATAGGCGAGAAAACAGGAACATTGGTTTTACCTGATTAATTTTAGGAGGTGTGGTTGAATGTATGCTCAAATAGTTGATTTAATGGCAAGAGAAGTGCTTGATTCAAGGGGAAACCCAACTGTCGAGGTTGAAGTCTGGCTTGACGACGGTACGTCAGCCCGTGCAATGGTCCCATCGGGTGCATCTACTGGAAAGTTCGAAGCACTTGAGCTCAGAGACGGTGACAAAAAGAGATACCTTGGGAAAGGGGTACTCAAAGCCGTTGATAACGTGAACGAGACAATCGCTCCCGAGATCATTGGCATGAATGCACTTGACCAGATATCTCTTGACAATGCTTTATTGAAACTCGATGGAACTGAAAATAAAGACAAGCTTGGTGCCAATGCGATTCTTGGTGTCTCCATGGCAGTAGCAAGAGCCGCCGCGAGTTACCTTGACATGCCTCTCTATAAATATCTTGGTGGTGCTTATGCAAGGCAGTTACCCGTTCCCTTTATGAACATCGTCAATGGTGGCAAGCATGCTGATAACAACCTTGACATCCAGGAGTTCATGATAGTCCCGGCGGGCTTTGATACATTCAGAGAAGCCCTCAGGGCTGGAGTGGAAACATTCCACAATCTCAAGAAACTCCTCAAATCAAATGGACATGTTACCGCTGTTGGTGATGAGGGTGGATTTGCACCAAACCTCGGTAGTAATGAAGAAGCCATTCAATATATCATAAAGGCCATTGAAGCAGCAGGTTACAAAGCCGGGGAAGAAATCTACATTGCCCTGGACAGTGCCGCAGATTCCTTCTTTGATGAAGAAAAGGGTGTATATCTTGTTGACGGAAAAGAAATGCCCGCTGAAGAGCTTATAGCTTATTACGAAGATCTGGTTAAGAGATATCCCATACTCAGCATTGAAGATCCTTTCCACGAAGAAGACTGGGATGCTTTCAGCAAATTCAATAAAAGACTTGGCGATAGGATTCAGATCGTTGGTGATGATATTTACGTGACGAATCTAAAAAGATTAGAAAAGGGCGTAGAGCTTGGGTGTTCTAACTCTATTCTCATTAAGCTAAATCAAATTGGCTCTGTAACGGAAACTCTTGAAACCATAGAATACGCGCAAAAGCGTGGAATGAGTTGTGTGATCTCACACAGATCCGGTGAAACTGAAGACACCTTTATAGCTCATCTCGCAGTTGCCACGAATTCTGGCATGATCAAAACGGGGTCTGCTTCCAGAAGTGAAAGAATCGCCAAATACAATGAGCTTCTCAGGATTGAAGAAGAATTGGGAGAAGTTGCTGTGTTTGCTGGTATAAGCTCCTTTTACAATCTTTGATAAATTTGGACAAAAAGGCGCGGGAGTTTTCCCGCGCCTTTTTTGGAGGTATTTGAGATGATTTTAGACGTGATTGGGCCCATAATCATTGGTCCATCGAGTTCCCATACCGCTGGAATGGTGAGACTCGGAAGAGCCTTCAGATGTCTTTTCAGCGAAATTCCGGCAAACAGGAAAGCCCTGAGAAAAGTTGAATTCAGGCTCAACAAATCTTTGTTCAGCAGCCACAAAGGGCATGGAACCGATCGTGCACTTGTGGGCGGTGTTATCGGCTATTTTGAGTGGCAGGAAGAAATTCGCTCTTCACTTGAAATCGCACGTTCCTTGGGTATAGATATTGCCTTTTATAGCGATTCATTTGAAGGCAGACATCCCAACACAGTTATGATATCGGGAAGCTCAGACACCGAAACACATTATTTAATAGGGGCTTCTACGGGAGGGGCTTGTATAGAAATAACAGAAATCGATGGTGCTCCAATGAACATTTCTGGAATATATCCTACACTGATTATAAAAAATCTCGATACTCCTGGCGCTCTTTCAAAAATCGTTGAAGCTATTAGTACAAAAGGAATGAATATTAGCAATTTGTTCCTGGTACGAACGAATAGGTTGAAGAATGAAGCTACCTGTATAATCGAGCTTGATAACGTGCCCGGTAATGAACTGTTATCCTTCATAAATAGATTAGATCCTGTGCTATATGTAGCTTATTTGCCTATAATCGCCAACCTTAGTGGATAATTGAAAAGGAGTATCTCTATGGATTTTAGAAAACTTATCGATACCGCTATAAGTACCGGCACAGATTTGTATGAAATCATTGCCAATTGGTATATGTTGGAAAGCGGAGCTTCCTCAAAAGAGCCCCTCGATTTCTCAAAAAAAATGATAATGGCTATGCTGAAGGCTTATGAAGAGCGCAGAAAAGAATCGGTTCCCTCGCTAACAGGCTGGACTGGAAACATTGCTGAAAAACTCAGGGATTACACCCCAAAATTTCTCAACGAGCGGTTGCTTTATGCACTCGAAGTTGCAATTTCAATGGCAGAACACAACGCATCCATGGGAAAAATAGTTGCCTGTCCTACTGCTGGAGCATGTGGTGTTGTACCTGGCATTGTATTGAGCCTGAAACGATTTGATAATGTTAGTATTACTAAGCTTAGTCAAGCCCTTGTAATAGCAGGAGCCGTTGGAGAATGTATAAAGGAAAAGGCTTCCATTTCTGGTGCAGTTGCTGGCTGTCAGGCTGAAATTGGCACTGCAACTGCTATGGCTTCATCTATAATAGTTTACATTACCGACAGTACCAATTATGAAGCACTGTATTCAGCCCCAGCCCTTGCTCTAAAATCTCTAATGGGACTTGTATGTGATCCTGTGGGTGGGTTTGTAGAGATCCCTTGTGTGAAAAGAAATGCCTTTGGAGTTTCAATTGCCTACACAGCGGCTGAAATGGCACTTGCGGGCATAAAGTCGCTCATACACTTTGATGAAGTAGCCGAAGCAATGGGAAAGGT
>NZ_CEYIHJ010000035.1:13649-14046 GCF_982836095.1 Kosmotoga sp. | reverse complement strand
CGGTTTTATCTGTTCTGGAAGGTGATGGGTTTAAGTCCATCGGATTATTCGAGAATGGTTCCGCTGGTACAGACTCTTCAAATGCAGTTGCAGATGGTGTTTCACTTGCTGATTGGTTTTTGGGCATGAATTGGTCCGTGATACTCAGTTCAATCCCACTGGCTGATAAAAGTATTATGATGGCCAGTAGTGGGAACAACGTCAGAAAAATGATGGGAATTTTCAAATTTCTTGTGAAGAACCAGAGCAGTACTATAAAGACAAAAATCACGGCATCTGCACTGCTGAATCCGCCCAGGGAAAGGCTAATTCCAAAGAGCACAAGCCCCGTAACAGCGGTCCAGATTTCCGCTGAAAGGGAGAGCAAAATTGCCGCATATACTATGAAGAAGTACAA
>NZ_CEYIHJ010000035.1:6684-13639 GCF_982836095.1 Kosmotoga sp. | reverse complement strand
AACGAACTTCCAAAATTGAGTCGCCGGGTTCCCATGGACACAAAGATGCTGAAAAAAAGCAGAAAAGGCAACATAACAAAAGCTGAGCAGCCAGCCTTGATTCTTGTGGAATAAAGCATGAACAATACCACAGCAAGAACAATAGAAGTACCTATCAGGCCAAAATCCCTGGCAGAAACGTAAATAACTGCTGCAGAGGCGTAGAAAAATGAGAGTAAATCATTTAACTTCTTCAATTTCCATTGCCACCTCCTGCAAAGACTGGTTATCTCTGACGATTCTTACGAGTATCTGTTCTTTTTCGAGCAAGGCCGCTTTTTCTCTTAGGCGCTTCATATCCTGTGGCAACAGCTCGAAGGATCTACCCGCTTTATAACGCGGGTCCCTGAAACCATAAGGCATAACCAATACCAATACTCTGGCGCACTTGGATCGGGCTTTCAATAGAACAGGTAAGATGGAATCAGTAAGATAAAGCGAGAAAATCACCAATGTAGTCGACGGTGTTAACTTTTCTATATCCTCTAAAAGAATGTTTGAAAGTTCAATGCCATCATCAGTACCTTTGGCTAGTGCAAGGAGTTCCACTGTTTCAACCCAACTTTTTTTCCTGTATTCAGTTTTGAGAATGTCAGCCCCCACAACAACCAGTTCGATTCTATTTCCCCGTTCATGACTCCAACGAATTAGAGAAGATGCCGCTAACACTGCCTGTTCTTCATAATTTCTTCTCATCTGCGACCACACGGCTCGTGCAAAGACCTCTTTTGTGAGGTTGAGATCTAAGTAAAGCATGGTTTTACTGATGGCAGTGAAGTTGAATTCCTTTGTGTAGAGTTCTCTCATTTTTGCGGATATTTTCCAATGTATTCGATTCATGGGGTCAGAAGCGTATCGCCTAACCCCTTTAAGATAAGTGGGGTCTTCAAGCAACTGAAAATCGCTTTTGGAACCGGGAAGGAGCTCTCTAAGCATCAAAGGGAAGGTTTCAAATTCCATGAGCCTTGGGAGGACAAGCACTTCTTCCGGATTTGAGAAGACCGCCCAGTGTTTGAAAAAGCCCAGTGGATCTTTGTATGCAATTGAACAGCTGGAAACGTCCTTTCTTCCGCGCAGCGCAAAAACAAGTTCTGTACTGATTGACAATGATTGCCTGGGCTTTAGCAAAAGTCGCCGGGCTTTCATGCCTGAAGTGCTGGTTGCTTTTTCTATGAGCGTAACGAACTCTATTTCGAGGTCTCCCGGAAAAGGGTTCTCTATAGTGTAGCCCAATTCCAGAGCCTGATCGGTGAAAATTCTGTTCTGACTTAACGTTCTCTCGATGGTAGTCTTTCTTAAAAAGTATCCTGTAATAAAATATTCTAACCATAACGTGGCAGATAGAACAGCTATTGTCAATGAGAAAGCATTGATTTGAAAGACAAGCCAGATAAGCCCTAGCACAGTCAGGAGACACAATGGGCCTTTGCGCGACCGGAAAGACTTCACTTGCAGCTTAGCCATTCTTGATAGGTACCTCTGTGCTGTCAAGAATTTCCTCTATAACCATTTCTCTGGTTTTGCGCATGAGACGCGCTTCAGGTTTTAAGATAACCCTATGTGCAAGAACCTCAACAGCTATTTCCTTTACATCGTCTGGAATCACAAAGTCCCTTCCATTTAAAGCCGCGAGTCCCCTGGAGAGGTTCATCAGGGCGATGGAACCACGAGGACTTGAACCCAGTGCAAGATCAGGGTGTTTGCGAGTGCTCCATACCAGGTCGGTGATATAAGAAAGAATAGAATTATCTAAATGTATCTCTCTAACACTTTTTCTGATTTTCCTCAGTTCCTCGGCATTGGATACCGGTTTAAGTTCAACGATGGGATGCTCTTCCTTCATGTTATTGAGCATCAGGATTTCCTGCTCCCTCTCTGGATACCCCAATGTCATACATATGGCAAATCTGTCTAGCTGAGCTTCCGGAAGAGGGAAGGTGCCTTCAAATTCCACGGGGTTCTGAGTTGCTATTACAAAAAACAGATCGCTCAACGCTTGAGTTTTTCCGTCGACGGTAACCTGTTTTTCCGCCATGGCCTCGAGCAAAGCTGACTGTGTTCTGGGGGTTGTTCTGTTCACTTCATCTGCGAGGAGTATGTCGGTAAAGACAGGGCCCTGTTGAAAGACGAACTCATTGGTTTTCATATCCAGGATATTCAATCCGGTCACATCGCTTGGTAAAAGGTCAGGGGTGCATTGAATACGCTTGAATTTCAGTCCCAATGAAAGTGCTAAACTCCTTGCAAGCATTGTTTTACCCACACCCGGCACATCATTGAGCAATACATGCCCCTCACTGATCATAACTGCCAGCAGTTTTCGTATGACTCTGTCTTTTCCGATTATCACTTTGGATATATTTTTCAGCACCTTTTCACCAAACTCTTTTACTTTCATCTTTTATACCTCCCAGGAAGTTATTCATTGATCTAAATCATCCAAAATATGCCTACTGGCAAGAAGCCTCGCAGCCCTTTTCCACGCATTTTTTTCTTTTCCCATTCTTTGGTTTGAAAACCTGTAGTCAAATTTGAGAATGAATTCATCCAGTTCAGCTATTAAATTGTCAATAACCTTGAGTTGAGTATCAAGCAAGAAATCGGCTGTATCACTTTTTTGGCATATTTCCATGGCCTTTATGAAATGTGGTATGCATAAGCCACTGGACTGGGCAAAGGATTTCCTGAATTCTGGTTTTTCAAGTCCCAAGACAAACTCATCGAGATACAACTCCTCAAACTCCTTTTCAAAATCACAAGCTGGACACTTATTTTTATAACTGTTTTTGTGATCTATGCCCTTGGGAAATATTATACGTCTTTTTTTTAGAGGTAGCTGTGAAGGCAATGTTTTGGCAATATGTGTAAGTACACTTCTGTATATCATAGATTGTCCAAAAGAGTCTCCCATCCTCATAAGCAAAGCAGTGTGTTTGCTGCAGAACCCCATAGAAGTGTCAATGACTCTTCGGGTTTCTGGATCATTAACCCGTTCATAGAGTAATATATCAAAATAATCAATCACGCTCTTCTCGGTTGCAAGACAAATGGGACAGCTACTTTTTTTCTTCTCAATAAATTCTAAAAGCAAAAAATAAAGCTGGTTGTTTTCCTTTGGAATGTGTTTCAAATGCACCGCCTGCCTGAAAAAAATAAAACTCCTACCCATAAAGGTAGGAGTCATTAGCCTTTTGGCAATTAGGACGGACTCCATCATCCATAAATATTCTAACATATGTATGGTTATTATAAAAAAAGAGGCGGAACAACAATGTAATTGCGCAGTTATCGCCATTAGATATTGTATAATTTCATTATGACTGTTAAAGAAAAACTCGCCTTTGGTTATGGAGATCTCGGATTGAGCATCTCATGGACAATTATCGGTTTCTATTTTCTCTTTTATCTCACAGATGTGGCGCAGGTGAATGCCGCATGGGCTGGTTTTGCCATCTTGATTGGAAAAGTATGGGATGCCTTTAGCGACCCGCTTTTTGGTGGTTTTTCAGATAAAACGACTTCTCGCCTTGGCAGAAGGCGACCCTATATTCTCGGGGCTGCCATACCTTATGGGATAACTTTTATAATGCTATGGACAATACCTCACTGGTCCCCAGGGCTGAAAATACTTTACTCCACCATCGCTTTTCTCTTTCACACAACTGCCAGCACCGCTTATGCGGTTCCGTACAATTCTCTCACACCTGAGCTTGCAGAAACTTACGACGAAAGGACGAGCCTTAACGCTTATCGTATGTTCTTTTCAATCCTTGGGGGGTTAATAGCAGGTGCGGTTCCAGCCTTTATAATACAGAGTTTTACAAATCCCGGCACCGGTTACAGCGTCATGGGAACGATTTTTGGGGTTATTGTAATCAGCTCTCCACTTGTAGTCTTTTCGATTATCAGGGAAAAGACGGTTCATTCCAACGCCAAAGGAGGCTTTGATAGAAGCGCTTTGAAAGATATAGTAAAGAACAAACCCTTTCTTCTCGCAGTTTCCATGTATTTCTTCACCTGGACAGGCATAAATGTCGTATCAGCTACCATAATATATTTCGCAACTTATGTGATGAATCGTGAAGCTGAGATAGGCTTCTTAATAGGCATTCTTTTTGTTTCTTCCATTGTTTTCCTCCCACTTTGGGTCTGGATAGCGGGAAAGCTGGAGAAAAGAAGAGCATATCAGCTTGGAATGTTAGAACTCGTGCTATGTCTGCTTTTTATCGCTTTTTTGGGGGACAAGCTCACCAATTTCTGGCTGTATTTTGCCATTGTTGTTACGGGCTTTGGGGTATCTGCTGCACACGTACTTCCATTTTCCATTTTGCCGGATGCTGTAGAATACGATCGCCTGATATCAGGCAAAAGGCGCGAAGGAATGTACTACGGCCTTACTACCTTCTTTCAGAAGCTCGGAACATCCTTGATGCTCTTCGTCGTGGGATTAACGCTGAACGCAGTGGGATATAAGCCCAACGTACCTCAGGAACCACAGGTGCTGCTTGCAATAAGGTTGCTTTTTGGAGGCCTGCCGGGTCTTTTGTTCATTACCGGTATACTGCTCATGGTGCCATATCCCATTGACAGGGCTTTTCAAAAGAAAATGCAGGAAGATGGAGGGAGTTTGGAATGAAATTGAGGCTCGAAAAAGTTGTTTCTGATAAAGATGTGAAAAACTTTATTCGCTTACCCTACGAGCTGTATAAAAACACTCCCCAATGGATTCCACCGCTGAATTCCATGGTCAAGAAAGCGATTAGCAAAGGAGCTCCTGTAATGAGTGGTGGAAGAGAATTTTTCCTCGTTATGAATGCACATCAACCTGTGGGCCGTCTTGGAGTATATATCAACAAAAACGTTTTGAAGCACGGTAACAACGTGGGATCTTTTACCCTTTTTGAGAGCTACGACGATCTCAGCATTGTTGACCTTCTTTTTCACGGCGCTGATAACTGGTTCAAAGAAATGCGTATTGAAAAATACATCGGTACTGATTCACCCACAAATGGTGATGACTATAAAGCCATTCTCATAAAGAATTTTGATGACCCACCCTTTATCAACATGAACTACAATCCCCCGTACTACCAGCGACTGCTGGAAGAAATCGGATTCGCCATGAAAACCCACCTGGCGTGTTTCAAATACGACTTGAGCAAGCCTGTTCCAGAAAAAATTATTCAACTTATTGAAATTGCCAAAAAGCGCTACGATTATGAAATCATTTCGCCCCAGATGAGAAATCTCAAAAAAGTCGCACGTGATCTGAAAACGGTTATGGAAAACTCAATACCCGATTATTGGGTCGGGGTCAGACCACCTTCCTTTGAAGAAATGCTTCAGATCGTAAAAGATATGAAACGCTTTGCCGATCCAGATCTTGTAGCCATCGCATATCATGGCGATGAACCGATAGGGTTTGCAGCGAGTATTCCCAATTACAATGAAGTACTCAAGGAGTTAAATGGACGCCTTTATCCCTTTGGCTGGTTGAAATTCTTGAAAGCAAAGAAAGAAATAAAGACCTTCAGGACCTTTACCGTTTTCGTGGTGGAGAAATTCCAGGGGAAAGGCGTTTCCTTTGCCATGCATTACCATGTTGGCATGAACGCCATCAAAAAGGGTTATACAATGGCCGAAGGCGGCATAATAGGCTTTGAAAACAAAAAGAGTTTTCAAGATGCCCTTGGGGCTGGTGGGGAGCTTTACAAGGAATATGCGACGTTTGAGAAAAAAGTTTAGCCCGGGTTTTTGGATTTATATCTTGAAATACGTAGAAACTAAAGAACAAGTATATCTGGTCTTCGGATAACATAATCATTGGCATTTAACTTTATAACTGGCCAATGACTGCCCTCAGGAAATGAAATTATCTCAGGAACTTCACCTACAATAGCAGTATCTTCTGATTTAGTGCCGGTGATTGTTGGGTTCCAGGCAACAGCGACTCCTTTTTCCAAAACATATTCACTGAAATCTGAAGCCAATAATTCTCGGGGATTGTATCCAGCAATTCCCCCTTGATGATGAAGCTCCCATTCTCCTTCATAACCGATTGCCTTATAAGCTCTTCTTATCTCAGCGAATACGCGCGACAGTCTATTTCCCGGTAAAGAGTTGGCTATGGCGACTGCGTCAACGTAGCAATTTTTCCTGTGCTGTTCTATGAGTTCATTGTTCAACTCAAAGAGGGCGGATCTCGTGGAAGAAACAACAAGCCCACGTTTTCGAGCGCAGACACTCACAAAAACGCTTTTTCCAAGTGTGATATTTCTGGAGAGGTTATGCCTGTATCGTATTGAGCTGTCTTCGCCGAAAACTATCGTCAAGAGAGGTTCAATGCCTTTTTTGGCAAGGGCTTCATAAAACATTCCCTGAACTTGCAGCTCTGTATTTTCCGGGGATAATTTTGGCATCAACTCCCAAAAGATCTCGTCACAGTCTTTTCCCAGCTGCCTATAAGTTTCAATCTCAGGTTCTACAAGCGCATATCGAAAGGGGACAATCCTGGAATTGAGGTTCGAAGTGTCATATCTGCCGGTATCGGAAATAAGCTCTTTTGCTGGAGCAATGAAAAGTCGTGAAAGTGCATTTTCTTCTCCTTCCCACCAGTTATATTCGAGAACTTCCAATTTGTCCCAGATATCACTGTAAAATTCTTCACTCTTTAGCCTCTCTTTTTCGATGTTGTCAGTCAACAAAATTACTGAATCCTCGGTTATTAATAGGGAAGCAACCCCTTCAACAGTGTTGAGTGTTATGTGGTTTCTTGCTCCGAAGGTTAACCATGAAAAGTTATCACTACGGCTTATTAGCAGTCCTTTAGCTTTTCTCGGAGTGAGAATTTCTTCTCGTAATTTGTTAATTCTTTCATGAAAAAAGATTGTGAAAAACATCATTCCTTAGCCATAAC